>CAZQDW010000044.1:9152-9565 GCA_964592315.1 uncultured Candidatus Bathyarchaeia archaeon | reverse complement strand
AACCGCAGTTTCAATACGCGTACTAGAAAGAAGTGAAATGGAGAAGATTGATGCTACCGCCATTGAAATCCTCAGCATGGTTGGAGTTGCCTTTGAAGATCAACGTGCATTAGAGATTTTCAGAGAGCATGACTTCCCAATCTCCGAGAATAGAGTCTACTTCGACGAGCAACATGTGAGAGAATTTATCAGCGCCTATAAAAAGAAGATCGGATCGCCTGAAATAAGAAGAGAGATTAGGCTGTCGGATGACATAAGGTTCGGCATAGGTAACACAGATCCCTATGTTTTCGATTGGCGCACCCATACGAGGCGACCTGGTGCACTAAAAGACCAAGTTGAGGCAAGCATCGTGGCTGATGCCTTGGAACATGTGGCATTTGTATCTCCGGTAACCCAGCCATGGGAGTATC
>CAZQDW010000044.1:5241-9142 GCA_964592315.1 uncultured Candidatus Bathyarchaeia archaeon | reverse complement strand
ATACTGAATAGTTGGATCGCGAAATGGTTTCTAAAGATTGGACATTTTCTTGCAGGCGGCAAGGAAGAATTCAAGAAGAGACCGATCTTGGGCTCCACAACGTATTGCTCAAGCCCCCTAACATACTCAGCAAATTCAATTGACAAGATCCTCTTCTGTTTTGAGAACGAGATGCCTATTTATGTGGGTACAATGCCAATGCTTGGGGCAACGGCGCCAGTCACTATAGCAGCTGGTATATCTCAAATACTAGCCGAAATCTTCTCAGCTGGCATTCTCTGTTCTCTCCTAGATGAAAAATATGGCAGCGATAGACACTGGAGAGTTGGAGGTGGTCCCGCCTCAATAGACTTGAAAACTGGACACGATGTTTACGGTTCTCCCGACAGGGTTCTAGCCCAGTTCGCTATGAAGCAGATGAGCGAAGATTTCTATGGGATTCCATGGGCTGGTCTAACTGGCTTTGCAACTGAAGCGAAGGTACCTGATGTCCAATGTGGACTGGAAAAGGCATTAACTGGTTTTATGCAACTCATATCGACTGGAGGGCTGGGTGGAACGATCGGAGAACTTGACACATGTTACATGTTCTCCCTTGAGCAACTTGTGATAGATAATGAGTTGGTGGAAAGTTTTCTTCGGATATGTAAGGGAGTAAGCGTCGAAGACGAAGCGTTAGACCTAAATAGTCTCAGAGATGGATTTGTGAAAAGAAACTTCATTGGTACGAAACACACATTGAAACACTATCGAAAAGAACTGTTCATTCCTCAACTCTCAACACGAGAGTGGTGGGATACGTGGAATAAAGACCAAAAAGGCTTATGGGATAGAGCTCACGAGACCGTGGAGGAGATCTTACGGACGCATAAACCAGTCCCGCGCTTTGACAAAGCAACGATGGACGGAGTTAAGGCCATAATAAAAGAAGCCGAGGAAGAATACCAGAAAAGAAGAGTGTGAGGGACCTCACCCTATTATTCGCTAAAACCTAGTAGCGTTTGAACTTCAGAACACTGAGAAGATGTTTCAAGGAAATTGGGAGTTCATTGAACTCCAAATAAACGTACCACGTCGGGCGAAAACTTGACGCCAAGTGAATCGCGTGTCGGCATAAAGTTTCAGCATCAGCTTCCATATTAATAGTGTTCCTTGAAGTTGCTTACAGAGATGCTGGGAGAGCAGCAAAATCCATCGCCGTCTCGACGGAGGGACCTAGAAAGTTTGTGTCTCTTAAGCTTCTTTGAATAAATGGTAGACCAGCTACTATGGAAATAAGGAGACCTGAAAGGTAAGCATCGCCAGCGCCTGCGGTATTGACGGGTTCCACAGCAAGGCAAGAGTATATCCCCACCTCCCTTGTTCACAGCGTGGGCGCTCTTGGAACCGAAGCTGATGACGATTCTCATCTCATGATTGCAGCGAGTCAGTGCAGCGACGCATCCGGTGATAAGTTTGCTCGGTATCTCTTCATCACAAGAGACATTGGCGATTGTTCTTGCTTCATCCTCGTTTAGGGCGATGAGATCGCCCATTCCCACCATCCCTTTCTGGATGGCTCTATTCAGCTCTGTCGAGGTAAAAGGAGCCACCCTGAAGAAACCGTACTGGGTGGGCCTTTCCTAGTTTCTAAAGGAACCTCCGGCAATGCCACCGCAAGCATGCCGCCATGCATTTATCATGATCTCCACATTTTGCCACGGAGTATCTTCGAAGATCTGATCGACCGCGGAAAGAATGAAACCGCCTCCGGAATTGAGAATCTGAACTGTGTCAGAAACAGCTTTTTCGATCTCTTCTCTCCTTCCATACTTTAGAGTGACGGCAGAATTCAACCCGCCCCAGAGGCACACAGAGCCTACTAGCGTTTTTTTGACCTTGTTCAGATCGGCTCTTCCTTGAACAGGATCCACGCCGAAAAGAACGTCGATTCCCATATCTTTGAAGTACTCTAAGAGCGGCATGATGCCCGTGCTCATAATATAGCAAAACTTTGCATTAGATTTATGGGTCATTTCGACTAGCTTCCGTATTCGGGAAACGAAGAGGATCTGATACATCTTTGGCGACCAGAACTCTCCATTTTCATACCATCCTCGATGGACAACTACATCCACTCCTCCAGCCTCTAAGACTAGTCTCAGATATCGCATATCCCACTCAAAGACTATTTCCAGTAGTTGCTGAATAAAGTCTGGATTCCTAAAAGCAGCAATCATAGCTTTGTCAAGGCCACAAAGCCAAGATAGGGCATCTCCTCCAAGAAGACCCATGGCATCGCCCCACGCGGAGTAATCGACGAAGTCGCCGCCGCATTCTATCAATACCCCTTTTTTTTCAGCGAACCTTTTCATAACATCGGCGTTTTCATGAAAGCTGCGGATCTCCTTTTCTTTGGGTTCTCTGAATAGACAGGCTAACGCTTCTAAGTCGTTCTCATTTTCTATCAAGTACTTTACCGATCTTGAGCGGGGAATGACATGATCACTAAAGATGGGAATATCATCTCCATGAGGCCAATCTTCGGTTTTATGCACAACCTGTCTTAGTGTTCCTTTAGGCGTCCTATATTCCTTCGAGAGCATAGACCCTTCTCTCCAAGATTTGATTTTCACGTCATTGGAAAAAAACAGAGGCGGCTCAAATCCTATAGCATCATCAAGACCATGGCTCAGAACTTTCTCTGCCCTTTCAAATTGATTTTGCCATCTGTCGTCCATGTTTGTAAGATATGGCCTATGCCACCATTTCAGGTAAAGGGGTACGTGGTCAGGCTCAGAGTGATTTATCGCTTGAAGAAGCCGATCTCTTGAAGACAATTCGTATTTCATACGCATCATTGGGTCTTGAACTGAGGAAGATAATCAGCGTGTGCTTTCAAGAGATCGTCGAGGAGGTTTTCAGCAACCTCTATGGAGGGAATCATTGGGTCAGCCAAGAGGGCTTGGAGAGCTGTACTTCTATCTCCTGTAAGAGCAGCATCAACTGTAAGTTCTTGCTGCACTATGCGGTGTTGAAGCGTAGCGATTACTCCCTTAGGAAGACCTCCTACGTAGATGCCTCGTGTGCCTGAAGGTCCCATGACTGCAGGAACCTCCACTATTGCATCCTTAGGCAGATTCGTCACGAATCCCTGGTTAGGAATATTGACAGCCTCAAAAATTCTTGTTTCTTTCCTTGTGATAGACATCATCATGTCCGTAACCAAAGATCTCTCGCCTGGAGCCGCTCTTTTCCAAAGCTCCTCTAAAGAGGATCCGGGCTCAGACCACCTCTTAACCCTTTGCCAGACTCCTTCTCTCCACTCAGGTGCGTAGATTGTGCCCTTGGGATATTGTTTAAGGCCATATTTCTGACCGCCTCCTGCCTCTTTTCCAAGGAAATACGGATAGAATTCGGCAACATGCGTATCGCCGGGAGATGGAAAAACGCCGTATATGTCGAAGAACTTGAAGCTCACTGGAAAGCCTTTCGGATCATGAGACCTTTCCCACTTTCGTCTTACCAATGCGTAGGCGTCGTCTCCACGAATTCTGAAATCAAGTATCCATGTTAAATGGTTTATTCCGGCCGCAACCGCCGAAGCTTCTTCCGGTTTTTCTTCTATATACTTGGCGAGAAAAGCTTTGATTATCAAAACCCCGTGACAGAGCCCTATAATATTAACCTTTGTGACGCGCCGAACCGCATCGCAAAGACAAGTCATTGGATTGGTCTCATTGAAAAGGATCGCGTCGGGGCAAAGGTCTTCTACATCTCGGGCGATATCTACCATGACAGGCACGTGACGTAGAGCTCTGGAAAAACCTCCAGGACCTACCGTGTCTGCGACAGTTTGATAGATGCCGTATTTCACAGGTATCTGCCCATCAAAGTCATGAGATTCCGGTCCGCCTACGGC
>CAZQDW010000044.1:0-5231 GCA_964592315.1 uncultured Candidatus Bathyarchaeia archaeon | reverse complement strand
ATTACGAAGTCTGCATCCTTCAGAGCTTCGCGACGATCGAGTGTACTCTGAATCTTGACATTGGCTTTCTTATCATTCACCATTCGGTTGGCAAGCTTAGTCATTAGATCCAGCCTTTCAGCATCTATGTCGACGAGTGCAACAGTACTTCCTTCTAGATCTTCAGAGAGGACGATGTCCGAGAGTATATGCGGCGTAAAGGCAAGGCTGCCTGCACCGATCACAACTATCTTTTTTTCAGTCAATCCTTCATTCATCCTATGTATTTTTGCATAATGTTACAGCGATTTGACTTTTAAATATGAGTTTTCTGGAACAGGATGAGACGGAATACCCTAGGACAAGTGTTTTGTCTCCTCAAGTATGAGTGCCAGATCGCACTCAATCGCAGCGGCAATCTTATATACCGATGTGCAGAGAATGTCATGTAAAAGGGAAATATTTTGAATAGACGGGACCGAAAAGTAGAAAGAATACCGAAGATAATGGCTCCAATAAATTCGCTTGAAGGGGCGGTTAGAGTGATACATGCGGGAGCCGACGAGATATATTGTGGCGTCGCGCTGCCCAGCAAGTTTAAGAATTTCTTTCTATACCGCGGCCCTGGCGCATCACCGTCCCAAGTATCAACATACGATGATCTTGGGAAGATTGTAGAGTACGCTCATAGGTACCGCCCTCGCACCGGCCGGCGGGATGTACGCCGTGTCGAAGTAGTTCTGGTGGTAAATGAGCCGTTCATGTCGGAGGCTATGGAGAGTGAGGTGAAAGACCACATTCGCTCGTGTCTTGATACGGGAGTGGACGCGCTGCTGATAGGGGATATGGGTGTTTTTTCGGTAGTCAAAGATATGGGAGTCCGTGTGCCGCTCTACGCCAGTACTTACTTTGCGTCTATGAACCATGAGTCAACTGAGTTTTTTAGGAAACTAGGTTTTAGCAGAGTTGTACTCGAACGCCATCTAACTATCCATGAGATATCCGAAATTGTTAATCGCAGTAGGGTTGACATAGAAGTTTTCTGTCACGCTGGAGGATGCTCCAATATTAACACGAGCTGCTACTTCTACCATATCCATATTCCACCTGGGATTGAAAAACATCTGGGAAGCTACTTTAGGGATAGGGAAAGAGTAGTCGGTCCTTGTTCAATGGACTACGAGATTTACGATGTCAGCGATGGGGACAAGATCTGCAAAGCGCCTATACTGGATGCGATAACCGAGTGTTCCTTGTGCTATTTGCAGGCTTTAGTTTCAACGGGGGTGACTGGCATAAAGATAGTTGGTAGATGCGAAAATGTGCCAACTCAGGAACGTTATACGCGTTGGTATCGTGAACTCTTAGACCTGATAACCCGCAGAAACTACCAATTGAAGCCTGAGATTCTTCGAGAGAAGATAGATTCCACGATAAAGGAATTCGAAGGTTCTCAGGTATTTTGTAAGCAAAAACGCTGTTATTTCTCGCCGCTTTTCAATGTGCCATACAAATCCTTTATTTCATAGCCATCAAGAGAGATCGCTATGAAGTTTTCAGTGCACGTAGAGAACGACCTCGAGATGCTTGAGGAGGCCATTGATAGCTCCTGTGACAGGATAAGATTTGGCTCAGAATTCTGCGACGCAAAAATGCCTAGCCTTTCTGTGCTTGAGAAGGCATTTGCCCTTACAGAAGGGGCAGAGAAAGATTTTGCTTACGTTACCCCGCGAGTTTCAGAGAGTACTCTCGGCGAAATACATGAACAACTCAATTTTCTGAACAAGAAACGAAAAATCGGTGTAGTAGTCAATGATTTCGGCATACTCAGTATTCTGAAGCGTTGCCACGGATTAACACCACACTTGGGAAGGCAGATGATTCATGTGCCTGCTAGGTGCCCTTGGCTGAAGACTGAAATCAAAGATGTTGTTTTTTCCCCCTTAAGAACTATATCGCGCACAAAGCTTGTGAGATCTGGAGAGGATATCTATTCTCAAACTAACCTGAACTACGAGCCGACGATTCGGTTCTTCAAAGACCTCGGGGTCAAAGGCGTTGATCTTGACTGGATTCCCAAATGCTTTCCTCATTACGATTTCATAGCTAAGAATGGACTCGATCTTTCCCTTCATCTGCATCTAGTACCCGTAACCATCACGAGAAAATGTCACACGGCACGTTTTCTTGGTGAAAAGAGTCCTCAAACCTGCTCGAAACCATGCAAAACGAGAGCATTCCTACTTGAGCGTAAGGAATTCAATCTGCAATTATTTCTGCACGGCAACACAGTTTTCAGTCTTGTTAATCCCTCCAGAAAAGATCTAGAAAGATCGCTCAGAATCAACGTTGCGGAGTTTGTCCTCACCATGAATCCAGTCACGAAAATATTAGGCCGAGAGAAAATAGATTCTCTCATTGGACAAGTCAAAGCGATAATAACTTAGTGGAGCTTCGCAAGAGAATAAAACGAATGGCTCAATGCAGGATCCCTTTTAACTCAAAACCTGATCCTGAGGAAAGGTTGCACTCTCAGACTTTTTTCAGTATGGCAAGATCCACATAGATTTGTATAGAAGCACAATGCAGACAGATATTATCACGACGACTCCTTCGCCCAGGATCAAACCAGCAGCTATAATGCCTTTATGCTCATTCCAATGCTTCTCACCAAACTTGGCTTGGAGGATTCTTCCTAAGATCCCTCCCATAAGCATCGTCATAGCCACTGGCATAGGAGTACTTAGTCCAGCAGTGCCAGCCACTACTAGGGCTGACATATTAAAGAAGTCGGTGATTAGGAATAGGACGGCTGATATGATAAATCCAGCGGCGAGCCAGAGGGGACGGAAGACCTCCGGTGACCGGGTGAGGAATATAGACTGCAAGACAGCCATCGCTTTCCAAGTGACTTCGATTCCCGGATAGGTTTCAGACGGGATGGGTGCAATGCTCCAGAAGTGAACTACATAGACGAAACCGAAAAGTAAGGCAAGAGGCAAGAGAAGAGAAGTAGCCTTAATGTAACTTGAGGGGTGAAGATCTGTTAAGTCGGCTATCTTGAAGCCACTAACCCACTCGCCTTGATATCCAATGTATGTGGGCAAAAACCAGATTGCTGGATCGGAAGGCGTAATGATCATAAATGAGAGTTCACGTGGATACGGCACAGAGAACGGAACGGCTGTCGCCACACTACGGCTTAGAACGAGCATCATAAAGAAGGACAGGCCTGTGTTGACGATAAGCAGAAACCATAGGGGAGCTGAAGGCACAAGCCAATACGCAAAGAAGGATATTCCAGCAGTTGCAGCTATGTAGGGTATAATGAGGACCCATAGAGGATAGTATATGCCTTCACTTGAACGACTTCGTATCCTAAACGCCTTGATGAGCACATCTGGTCGACGAACCAAGGGGACTACTGCAACAGCTAAGGCTACGCCAATGATGACTGATGTCCACGCGTACAGGAGAGATCTCGTATATGATTCCATGATGCTCATCCCGCTAATGAATTCTGTAGCGAATAGTGTGAGACCGAGCCTGTAGAGAACGTGGTTTCCAATGACATAGATAGCCACAGACCCGACGAAAATGGCTAGGATCATGTTAAACGGAACGATAAACCCGGATGAAAAAAGCGCAATGTCGGTGGCGATGCCGAGAGAGGCTCCAGGCATTGCCAAGTGTACATATGTGTTATAATCGGACCAAGGTATAGGTATGGCAGCGAAAGGATAACCTATCACGCGTGAGATGAATGGCACTCCGTAAAGCAGGGCTCCATAGACCATTCCAATCAGAGCGCAAGCACACAAGATGCCGAACCTGGTTTTCTCCCTCTCTACGAGTGTGATGCACGCTTGAGCCGTAGGTATCACTGTGGGAAACGGCAGCTTCTCCGTCTCAATATAGATCTGTCTAGCGAAAAGTCCGGCAGCCACATCTGCGATGTACATGAGCACCAGCCATACAAGAACTATGAGTATGGGTAAGAACCATGCAGGGTCGAAGAAGGTTCTCTTGATCCATACTTCATATGAGGCCAACGCATAGAAGGTGGGAATTTTGCTCACGAGGCCCAATCTGCTGGCAATATCAGAGTTTCTGAAGTAAAGAGGGTAAATCAAGCCGACCGGCGTGACAGTGCTCACCGTGTACCCTAAGAAGAATATAAACTGGTTTGCAAGCCACGATGATAAGAATATCAGAGCTGCTTCCTGCTTTGTTAGCGGACTGCCCATTAACCTGGATATTTCCACGAATAATATAAGTGCTGCCCATTGCACGAACGTAAAAGCCAACTGACCTGTGACAAGATATATATAAATAACGGCGGGTTGCAGAACTACCAGCGTATACAAGAGGCCAAGTATAGATTTCCAAGTGATGCCGCTCTTCAACCTTTCAGAGCCTGTCCCCGCCAAGTTCACATCCCCCAATCGCGTGTGCCTTCTAATATGTGGTATCTCCTTAAGCCGACTATGCCCCCTTCGAGACCCCTACTGGATTTCGACTCCTCGTTCTTCATATTTCCGTCGTTCCTCTCCTCTCAAGCTTCTCCATAGAAGCATCTGTTTTCGGACGCGGTCGATGAAGACTATGTTCAAGGTTTGCCAGCTGTCCAGCTCGCCTCCCGTCCGCGTTATGTAGAGTCTGAAGTCGTGTCGTCCAGTATCGGGTTCCTTGGAGTCGATGATTTTCACGTCTTGGCTGACTCCCATCTCGTAGGGAGCTACCACGGTGCCAATGGCCGTGAGAATTCTCATTACCCTATCAGGCATTTCCTCACGTTCCATCCGGACGTCCTTTGCGTAGAAGCCTTCAGCCTCTTCAGATCGGTGAGCCTGGAAGAATTCATAGAGGTATGTTAGAATGCCGTTGGCTTCTGCGTCGGTTTCGCATATGAATGGCAGAGGTACGTCCCACACATCCGCTACGGGTTTGGTAGGAGGTTTCCATTTTCGTTCTAGGCTTGGAGTGACAATCTTGGCGGATCTGAACATTGGGTAGATGACGGAAGATATCGTCGCGATCATGCAGATGCCTATGGCATTGATGATAAGGGCAGATGCATAGTTCAGTGGAACTACGAAAATTGATGGCATGAGATACGTGCCGCCCACAATGGCCACAAGGGATAGCAGATACCCGAAGACACTACCCAATACGGCGTATATTGTGGCCTCGTAGAAGAATAAGAGTGCAATCTGAAACGGGTTTAGGCCGACAACCGAGAAAGTCTCCAT
>CAZQDW010000043.1:0-9569 GCA_964592315.1 uncultured Candidatus Bathyarchaeia archaeon | reverse complement strand
GATTGAATTATGCGTTTAAAGGATACTGAATAAACGTTTCAACATCACCACACCCCGACCCCTGGTAATTTTGCTATAGTGACGCGAGGATTTGACCCCGCCCTACGCTGGAGATATCCCACAAACCCTTTCCTCTTTTGGTGCTTTGGTCGAAATACGTCCCAGAGTTGCCGCATCTATGTTTTCCTTCCAGTCAAGTATGTCCAAAAATCTTTGTTAGATTCCAGTTCTTTCATAAACCACGGGCGATATTCGTTCGCCAGTCTGTTGATCAAATTGCTCAGCACCTTACCACTCGTTTGAAAGTAGACGAAGTCCTCCAAGATCTTAGAGTTGAGTTCAACAAAATTATTCCTGTAACGAGGTTCTTTCTTTGGCTCTATCCAAACCAAATCTTCAAGCGTCAGTTTATCCTTCCATTTATAACAATTGTACAAATAATACATAATGCTTCTTACGATGTTATAATTGTACTGCTCAGGATAGTATGTCCATCTTCTCGGACTTTCTTTGAAAAGTCTGGTTATGTGTTTGATAATAAACCCGGTAGTTATGATTTTAATTCCGTATTTCTCCAATGCGTATTTATAGACCTCTTCTGTTGTCGCAAGGCAAAAGATAACTTTGTCAAAACTTCTGCTTGGGAGATACTTTTTTAGTTGTTTCCATGATATTTTAGGTTGGATATCTATAAACTTGAATTTATCTCTATAGATGTCGTCTAATGTTTCTTTCGCTGTAACTTGCCAATTCTTAACTTCTGCGATGGTGTTTTCCTTGAGTTCAAGTTCATCGACTTTTATGCCCTTGGGGCTGATTGCTATGATGTCAATATCGCTTGGTGTCCCTTCTAGCTTCTTCGTTCTCTGGAACTTTGTTTCTTTCCTCACCAGATAATTATTGAACTCTAGAAACTCTCTTGCTAGCTCAGTCGTTGGATCTGCCATAATTTCGACGTCATAGTATCTTTCGGTTTCTATTATATTAAACACTATCAGATAGTCGTGGCTAGGTATTCGGATCTAAATCCAAAGCGTTAGAACTTTTGTCCAAGACAAAAATTCGAAAGGTATAATTGAATCATCATTAAACATATTTTTGATTCCGGTCGGATATCACTGATCAAGCGGGATAAAACGTCTCCTAATTGAACACCCATTGAGAGAGGTGGTGGTCCGCTTCGATGTGGAATATCGGGGTCGACATAGTCGACATCGATAGGTTTAGGAGGGTTCCCTACTCCGACCACAAGAGGTTCTATGATCGAGTCTTTACCCCCCGTGAGATCGAATATTGCCTGTTCTTTGGGAACCCAGCTCAACACTTCGCGGCAACCTTCGCCGGAAAGGAAGCTGTCTACAAGGCTCTCAACGAACATCTCGATATTAAGCTCCATGAGATCGAGATTGTAAGAGACGAAAGCGGAACACCCCAAGTTAGCCTAAAAACCGGTCTCCCCGTAGAGGTTAAGGTCAGCCTTTCCCACTCGTCATCACTTGCTGTTGCCTTCGCTATCGTTAGGTTTCCAGAACTGGGAGTGAAGTCTGGGTAACCAAGGCGTGTCCATGATGGCTCTCAAGAATGCACGAACTGACTCATCGACAGAATCGCAGTTGAAGAAGATACTAGACATGGTCAGGAAAGAGCCCACCCACCTCAACTACTGGAACGCTTACAGGCAGATAGAAAGGCTTGACCTAAGCGAGCTGACTATCCCCTCGGGCAAGAAGATAAAGATAGCTCTCCTGAGTTCCTTCACAATAGAGCCCTTGGCAATGTACCTCGATGTGGGAAGTAGACTCGTTGGTTTGTACCCTGAAATATATGTAGGTCCGTTCAATCAGTACTCGCAGGAGATCCTAAACGACAGCAGTGGACTCTACAGATTCGACCCTGACGTCATTGTATTGGCGGTTCATGCGGAGTCGCTTCTAGATGAGGATTTCCTGCCGATGTTTCACACATTCTCAAAAAGGAAGAAAAGACGATGCCAAACCGAGATCATTGACCGCATTAGGGTTCTCCTTTCCATGCTTGTCACGAAAACCAAGTCGCTCATACTAATGAACAATTTCTTGGTGCCCCATTTCTCTCCTCTCGGGATCCTTGACAGCAAAGCCGAGACGGGTTTGAGAGAGTTCTTTCAAGAGCTGAATCGAATGCTGACCAACCTTTACAAAGAGAGCAGACAGATCTACTTGGTCGATTTGGAAAACCTTGCGAGCATCCATGGAAAGTCTAGACTCATCAACTATGAGATGTACTACCGAGGAGCTTTCCTCTTCAGCGAATCTTTCTTGCCAGCCGTCGCGGAAGAAATCATGAGCTACATAAAGGCTCTCAAAAATATCATGAGGAAGTGCATAGTTCTGGATTTGGACAATGTCCTATGGGGTGGAATCATTGGAGAAGACGGTTTCGAGCGAATCAAGCTCGGCGGAGATCCTACGGGCAAAGCGTACCGAGACTTTCAGAGACTTCTGTTAAGCTACTACAATCGAGGAATAATATTAGCCATCAACAGCAAGAACAATTATGACGAAGCGGTCAGGGTCATCCGTGAACACCCCAACATGATTCTTTGCGAAAGGAACTTCGCATCTATGAAGATAAACTGGCGCGACAAAGTCGAGAATATGATCGAACTATCCAATGAACTAGACATAGGCTTGGAAAGCACGGTTTTCGTCGATGATTCGCCCCAAGAGCGTGAACGGATGAGACAGGCCTTGCCCCAAGTTCTTGTGGTCGATCTGCCCGTTTCGCCGTTTCGACATTGTCAGGCCCTTCAAGCCATAAGCGATTTCAACGTACTCGTGATGTCAGAAGAAGACAAACGCCGCGGCGAAATGTACTACGCGCGGAGAAAACGTGTGGAACTTATGCAATCGAAGAGTAGCCTAGAAGAATTTCTCAAGTCCCTAGATATGAGCATAGAGGTCAAGTATGCTGACAAGTTTTCTATACCCAGGATCACGAGCCTCTTAAACAGAACGAACCAATTCAATCTTACCACCCGTAGGTATAGCCAAACCGAAGTTGAAGACATGAATGCCCGGCATGATAGGTTCCAGATCTACGACCTAAGGGTCACCGACAGGTTTGGAGATGAAGGGATAGTCGGCGTGGCAATAGTCCGAAAGGAGGAAAAAACATGGAATATCGACTCGTTCCTGATGAGCTGCCGCGTCATAGGGCGCAAGATCGAGACGGCCTTCCTAGCCAAGATCGTGAAGGACGCAAAGATGAGCGGCGTCTCCCACCTTATTGGCGAGTACATCCCCACAAGTAAGAATGAGCCAGCCCAATCCTTCTATGAAGATCACGGATTCGAGAGGATTCAAGAAGCTGAAAAACTAACAAGATGGAGGCTGGACCTTAAAGCCGCTACGGTCAATGTGCCTGACTGGGTGAGGATCAAGAATGGTTAGCCGTGAAGAAGAAACATTGAGGAAGATAGTAAGCAAGATCCTCCTTCTAAATGAATCCACTTTTGGTGACGATCTCTCACGAAACGACCTAGAAGCTTGGGACTCTCTGGCTCACCTGATGCTCATAAGCGAGGTCGAGTCGAGTTTCCAAGTAACCTTAAGCGACGACGACATTGTAGCAATAAACACGGTTGGCGACCTCAGAAGGATGCTGAGGAAACTTGGCGTGGGGGTCTAACGGCACTTTCGTGGTCTTCAACTGGATAAGTTTGGTCTATTTTAGCTTCATTATTGCGCGCGCCGGGTGACCGCCGACCATGGTATACGGGGGTACATCACGGTTCACGACAGCACCTGCGGTTACGATGGCTCCTTCTCCGATGGTAACTCCTGGTAGGATGATTGCGCCTGCTGCAATCCATGCTCCACGCCCTATCTTTACCTTTTTCGGTCCCTCTCCATAGATACTTAGTCTCTGGTGGAAGGGACTGGCGCCTGAGTGTGCCATTATTATTACCCCTGGACCTATGCTTGCTTCGTCTTCGATCTCTATGTATTCTGGGTATTCGCCATCGATCATCACTAGGAAGCCCACGTAGACATCTCTGCCCGTCTTAACGCCACATCTTCGCAAGAGGCTACATCGAAACTGATAGATTGGGGAGATCCATGCTAGGATTCGCAGCAGCCTACCTGCCGTTTTGCCCATGCTATCAACTTACCCATTTTCATACACTTAAAGGAGTCGTAATGAGTAATCCATAAACGTGAAGTTATCGATGTCGCCAGTTAAGAGACAGCAGAACGATGCGCCGTCCTTCCATTTTCCATGCCTACGCCAGTAGTTTACTGCATCGGTAACTGTCGGAAACCATCCGTCTAGTTTTGTCCCATAATCAAGTACCTGCCTGAGCACATCGATGTACTTGGGCTGTCCGATTCTTATGGGGTGAAGGTCGAACATGATGGCTCCGTGATCTTTGGCTGCCATTCTGGCGGCATTCCTCAAAATCTTTGCCATCTGCCAATTCTTTAGACCATACGTGTCGATCATTCCGTCGTCCGACCACTTGCATAACGGAACGCAGATAAACTCTGATTCGCGTTTATCCACACGGATTCTGAAAAGATGTCTTCGTTCCCAATATATTGGGTTATGCCCGATTCCGCCATCCCAGAGGAAATGATGTCTTTCTAGGAGCCTAGGGGTATGCTCCGTATATGCATTGTACGGTGCCCTAAATCCATGGATTGGAACGTTCATGCTTTTGAAAGCCAAGATGCTCCTCTTGATGTCCATCGCTTGCTGTCTTTCCGAGAGATATCTGTAGTTTACGTGTTTGAAGCCGTGAGAAGCGATCTCATGGGGCGACCGGAAAATTTCGCTGATAAGAGCCTGATTCCTCAAGGCCGTGGAGGCCACAATTGGGAAGGTGAACCTTGCGTGATACTGCTCCGTGACTTGAAAAATATTCTCGAGTAGGGTCTCAAAGCGCGTTCTATGGAACTTGGCCATTCTTATGAATTGAAGTAGGATCTTGTTCCTTCGGCTCCTCCACAGATACCTCAACCAACCGGTCCCTATCAGCATCAGGAATCACTTATGGTCGAGACTTCTCATCTTTCTTCTTCCAGAAACTCGACGAGATACCCGTCCGGCGTGTATATAAAGGCGATTCTTCTCCCCCCGTAAAGCTTTGATGGGGCTGGCTTCGAGATAATCAGGGAATTCTGTCGTCTGGCCTCGTCCAGGTTTTTCTCGAGATCCTTTACCAAGTAGCAGATGTGATATAGACGTATTCCCCTTCTCAGAAGGTTAGACACGGGGGAATCCTCTGTTAAAGGGGCGACCAATTCGATCGGGATCTTTGCGTGAGATGCTGAGAGTAAGACTACGCGAACCTTGTGAACAGGGTCTTCCACGATCTCGGTTATCGGATGGAGCTCAAAAAGCGTTTCATGGTGACCAATCGCCTTCTCTAGGTCGTCTGTAGCAATCCCGACATGGTGTAACCTCATGAAAATGACACTCCTGCAGACACCTACTTAACTGACCTCGCTATTATTGTTTCTGGTACTGATCAAAACATTCACTAGCCTCATTTTCACCTTATGCAAAGTCGATCACGGAGACTACAATACTGGTTGATGAGATGTTCAATTCCAGACTTATCTCATCTCGTCATATCAGCCTAGCTTTGACGTTTCGAAAGGTGAACAGTCAAGTGATAATTCCAAGCGCGCTACTAGAACAGCGCAAAATCTTAGATATCCAAGTATGAAAAGTGTTCGTCGCATAGAAACACCAATATCTTAATATGAGTAGATGTTCTTTGATGTACGCATATACCAAGGAGCGGCAGATGTTTCAGAGAAACAGGTGGTGACTTGCCCCAAAAAGTGTTTTGCTCACGGTGCAGCACAATTCTGTATCAAGATGAAGAATTGAGACCGCCTGACGAGATCATTCAGATGTATAACGGTAAATGCCCGAATTGCGGCAAAAAGCTATCTTTAATTCCTCGCACCGTCGAGATAATACCGATAGGACCTTCCCAGTGACCGTAAGCCAAATAAAATATTGTTGAGATTCGTTAGAGAAGTAGGCGGGGATCCAATGAAGGCAAAAGTAATATCACGGATTAGCCAAATAGGCTCATGGCTTAGGAAACTTGGGGCGCTCCGCCTCGAAGTTTCTCACTCTTCGCTCCTACATGGGTCTTCCATCTTTCTCATCCTCCTAATTGCATTTCTAGTCCGGTTGTTGCCTATCCGCTGGATTCCATCCCCTTGGATTCCAGATCATTATTATCTTTCAGAGTTCGACCCGTATTTCCAATATCGGATAACGGAGCATATCGTGGAAAATGGCTTCTTGTCCTGGCTCAATTGGCATGATGACATGGGTTGGTATCCGTGGGGCCGAGATATGGCCACAGCCTCATTCCCCGGGCTTGCATTGACGGCGGCATCGTTCTACATGATCGTAAGAGCTCTTGGTGCTCCGATAGATCTTGTTCAGTTTTCCTTGGCTTTCCCAGCTGTAATGGGAGCTGTGACCTGCTTTGTCATGTACTTTGTGGGGAAGGATATAGGCGGTGAATCAGTGGGCTTATTCTCGGCTTTCTTTCTCGCGCTTAATTCATCCTATATTGGACGCACTTCACTAGGTTTCTTCGACGATGAGACCGTCGGTATCTTCGGTATCTTGCTCTTCATACTGTTCTTTCTTAGGGCGATTGAGAAAGAGAGACCATTGAAGGACGGGATAATGTGCGCCGTGGCAGCCGGGCTATCACTTGGCTATCTATCCGCCTCTTGGGGTGCTACGCGCTATCCTATGGATGTGACCGTTCTATTCGTCTTTGTATTGCTTTTGGCGGCCCGATACTCCTCTCGACTGTTCCTGGGTTATGGAGTATGCTTCGGCGTAGCCCTGCTCATAGCGGGAAACGTTCCAAAACTGGGCATAGGTTTCTTAAGGGAAGTCTCAGTTCTGCCAGTATACGGAATCTTCCTTATCCTGTGCGCGTTTGAAATTTACCACCGAATGAAGACACAAAAGATGAAGATCCTAGGCGTCGCCGGTTTCTTAGCCATCATCTTGGTTATCTTTGCCTCTCTGTGGATTCTGGGATATTTCGAGACGCTTGCTGGCAGGTATGTCTCCGTCTTAAACCCTCTTGAACGGGCGGCATCACCTCTCATAGAATCTGTGGCGGAACATAGAGCTTCCGCTTGGGGAACATTCTATTTCGACTTTGGAGTACTGGCCCTTTTCATACCCGTCGGACTGTTCTTTGCAGTTGAGATGGCAACCGATAGGAGCATATTTGTGAGTATATTCGTACTGACATCACTGTATTTCGCAGGCTCTATGGTGAGGTTAACGCTGATTATGTCCCCAGCCGTATGCCTCGTATGCGCTCTGGGCGTCGTGCGCTTGATGAAGCCCTTTGTCACACTTTTGAATGAGTCTGCTGCCACCTCTAAACGGAAAGTACTTTTTAGGACACGTTTAGGGAAAGAGTTCAGCGTTGGATTTCTGATCGTGATATTTCTACTTTTCACGTTGACTTACGTTGTTGGAACCGATTCGAGGTCTCAACGTCCAAGAGTCTTCGATCAAGCCTACTCGCCTGTCACAATTGCTTCTGCCAGCATGGGCTTCAGACCTGGCGATATCATTACCGACTGGCTAGACGCCTTGATCTGGATGAGAGAGAACCTACCCCCCTCACCTCCTTGGCAAGCGCCCCCTGGCAGCAACCTCAAACCTACGATCGTTGCGAGTTGGTGGGATTATGGATACTGGATAACGACGATAGCGAATAGGACGTCGCTTGCCGACAACGGCACATTGAATACAACGCAGATAGCACAGATTGCCCAAATGTTTATGTCACGGGAAAACGAGTCGATCGAGATACTGAAGAAATATGACGTAACTCACGTTGTTGTGTTCACTACCGCTGACAGCACGGGGCAGGATCATAGCTGGGGTGAAGCTGGAAAATTCACATGGATGATAAAGATCGCTGGCCTCAATGAATCCGATTTCGGCTCATATTCTCAACAAGGCGCATGGCAATGGAGCAGTTATGGACAGAATACAACCTTGTACAAGATGATGACCTATGGCAAATATGTTAACCTCGTCGAGGAAAGGCAGCAGAATGCCCAACTCGCACTCCAGCAATACTACGAACTGTTGGCTCAGTGGGAGTACTTTAATAAGTGTTTTACGCTAGTCTATTCCTCCAAGGGTCAAGGTGTATACCTGGGGACGTCAAACAACGAACCCGTATACTTGTACGCGATTATACTCGTATACGAAGTAGTATACTAACGATTCTAAATCGTGTTAAGTGCTAACGAAAAGGATCTGTCTAACGTCGTCCATCCTGTCAATTTCATCCCAGGACAGGAAGAGAAAGCTTCAACTCTTGGCTATAGCCAACGCAAACGAAACGTCTACGCAGTATATCCCTCATTCTGTCACGGTTTCTCGGGTTCTGCGTAGAGAAAAGATTGGCGAAGTCGATACAGTTTATAGTCATAATCCACAAGGTAGTCGCAAAGATCATCGATCTCTTTTGGATAATGATACGCGGCAATTGCCAAGTTAGGCCTGAATTCTCTAAGAGTCTTCTCTGCGCCCTTCAATAGTAGCAATTCAGCCCCTTCCACATCTATCTTGATGAAATCCAACCTCTGAACCTGGTATTCCTTGGCTGCCGTATCTAGGCGCTTGACGTTAACTAGAAGAAACTCTTCAGTTCGCGGCATTATGGAACGGGGCATAATTGAATGGCCACCACTATTCAAATTGGCAAGATAAAGCTTCACATAGCCATCTGATTCTCCTAGGGCGCAGCACACGGCCTCAATATTTCCTATACTATTGAGTCGAATGTTGCTATTGAGAACTGCATAATTTAGCGGGTGTGGTTCGAATGCTAGAACTCTTCCCTTCGGTCCGACAAGTTTCGAAACTTTGATGCTATAAAGCCCTACATGTGCGCCAGCATCTACGACGCCATTCCCCGTGTGGGGATGGTTCAGCTTATCATACACGCGACCGAAATAGACCTCCTCCAGAATTCCTCTTGATATATCATCTTGAACCAAAAATCTTGAGCTATCTGGCGAAAAGACCAAGGAATAATTACCTACTGGTATTCTGGCACCAAAGCGATCAAATTTGATTGCTCTTGAAAACCTTTCGTAAACTCTGTGGTCTCTGAGGAGCTGGTCCCTTCTCTTCTTTCCGAGAAGGGCACGGATCCCCAATCTAAATCCCAGGTAGTTCAGTCTGCCTATGGATCTACAGAACTTGTTTAGCCTGGAGTCGATATCGCTTTGGTCCAATCTATCTCTCCATCTTCATCTCAGAGACTTCATTCGTGAACCTTCGGTCTCGCCACAGATTCTCAGTAACCTCTCGTCATTTCTTGCTCCATAGATGGATATTATCATTGCGGCAAACATATTCGTATTTTGCCTCAGCTATTTTCCTATGTGGCTGCGAAATTTGAAAAATTGGCGCATAATCTTGGATTCTGAAAGGACATATTCAGAATACCCGAATCCAACGGCAAGGTCACGCATCCAACTTTCTTCTCATTTGTGGGAAAC
>CAZQDW010000042.1:0-9575 GCA_964592315.1 uncultured Candidatus Bathyarchaeia archaeon | reverse complement strand
ATCGAGGTAGACGAACTAATCTCGGCGGTATGATCGAGGTATGTGAACGTGAGGGTGTGGAACTCATACCGACCGTCTATGGCTCACCCGACTCCAAGGGGCGTGTTCTCGATGAGTCGTACTACTCGATGCTCAAGCCCATCCTCACGGGCATCGAGAAGGCGATGCCAGTGGATGGAGTACTGCTCCTACTCCACGGAGGAGGAGCGACGGAGACTGAGGACGACCTCGAAGGTCACGTTCTCGGACAAGTCAGGAAGGTGGTCGGGGACAAGATACCCGTTGTGTCACCTTTTGATATGCATGCGAACATCGGCCCCAAGACGATGAAGTATGGCTCCTTCTTCTGCGGCTACGACACTTATCCGCACTTTGATGGGTACGATCGGTCTGTCGAGGTAACTCAGTTGCTTATTGACACAATACGTGGAAAGATCAACCCGAAGATCGCCTATGCACAGCCGAACATGATCATAACGCCGGTGATGCAGAAGTCGTTTTACTATCCCATGAAGGCGGTCATCGATAGGGTTCACCAAATTGAGGCGGAGCCAGGCATCCTCTCAGCTACATGTTCAGCCGGCTACCCTTACGCCGATGTGCCGTATCCTGGTGTAACGTTCATGGTCATCGCTGATGGCAACCAAGAGCTCGCACAAAAGAAGGCGAACGAACTCAGCCAGTTCTGCTGGGACCTGAGGCTGGACTTCTTGGCGCGGGTCGTGCCCATGGACAGAGCATTGGACATGGCTCTGGCGGAGCCTGAGGGGCCAGTTGTGCTGGCCGACCAAGCGGACAACCCTGGTGGGGGTCCACCCCAAGATGGCACTATTGCGTTGAAGGCGATGCTAGATCGTGGGGTCGCAAATGCCTGTGTTGCGGTTATGCGAGACCCTGAAGCCGTTGACCTAGCCATAAGAGCAGGTGTCGGCAACACAGTAACAATGAAGATCGGAGGCAAGACCGAGCCGTGGGTAGGAGACCCACTAGAAGTAACGGGCTACGTGAAACGTATATCAGATGGTAAATTTGTACCTTCAGGTCAGGTAGGACGAGTCGCCGAGAGCAATATGGGTAGAACCGTCGTGTTGAATGTAAAAGGAGTCGATATCATCTTGACGGAACGGACTATGCAGGCTACTAGTTTAGATGTCTATAGAAGCCTCGGGCTTGAGCCTACCAGCTATAAGATACTGCTGGTCAAATCCTGCGTCCACTATCGGAGAGTCCATGACCCAATCGCCAAGAAGATCATCGAGCTGGACAACCCTGGCTGGCACGGCACAAGATTGGCAGCATTCCCGTGGAAGAAGCTCAAGCGACCTGTGTTCCCACTCGATGCAGAAGCACTGGGAATCTCAGAGCTCAAAACTGAATAGCACGAATCAAACACCCTTTTTTCTAGTTTCAAGAAATCGATGTGAGAGCATTGTCTCTGCAAAGTAGCTGAAAACACATTTCCTCTGCGGCGTAGCTGGAACTAGTCAACGAAGAACTTGAGATATCATTCAATGGTTTTGGGTGAAGCATAGACTGAGTCTGGAAGATTCTTGTGAAACAACGCACTGTAGGCCTTATTCCAGTCGCAATGAGACTACATCAGCTACCAAGATGCACGTCGTTTTTCTGATTCAGTTCTGTGAGAATTGCATTTCTAATTCTTTCGACTTGATTGCTACGATCTGCCTTGCTGTTTTTCGTTCTTGCAGAAAAAAGAGGGGACTCAAGCTTTTTGTGTTATTCTTATGGATGAGATTTTCCGTCTTGTGGCGTCATATGCGATGACTAATGCCGCTCCAACAAGCGGTATCCAGGCGTATTCTGTATTTACGAACCACGCGGCTCTGTCGTATATGAATGTTGCGTTTGACAAGATCGAGGACCCACAGACAGAACCGAAGGCTACCATCATCATTATGCGTCCCGTGCGATTTATTGGTCCAAGAACGCGACCAGGCTTTATTGTGAAGAAGAAGAACATTATTGTTGTTATTGTTCCAATGGCGGCGATTACATGGTTTATTTGGGCAGCCATATTGGCCGCTGGGGGAGTTGCAACAGCCTTAATCGGGACTAGGATCGTTGCATACATGGCGCCCTTCATTGCCACAGCTGACCCTATCCCTGAAATGAAGGCCAGGGGTATTCGAGACACATACCTAACTCGCGGGTAAACCTGTGCCACCAACATAAATCCCAACGCTATCGGCAAGATGTTAATATACTGGCCCTTGGTTGCGATTGGGACAAAGTAGACATCCCAGGCCCTCGTCAAGCTCTGCCAAAGTCCATAGCCAGCTCCGACCCCTATGGTTAAGCACTCCGCGACCCTATAGTAAGGGTTCTCCCTGTACATGATGCTCCAAGCCATCAGCGTTAGGATGCCTATGAACATAACTGTAAAGAGAGCGAAGAAATCAGCCATTTTTCTGAGCCTCCTTCTTCTTCAGCCTCTTTTTTGCAAAGTATCCGATGTTTCCGACAATGATTAGAGCTATCGCGTAGAAATGGGTTGCCGAGGCTTGATCCATTGATACAAGGCCTGCTCCCGGTCTATCAACCAGTAACTCGTACTCAGCAGTCCCCTTCAGCCCGTTTAGGTATCCTACTATTTGACCAGCCGACAGGTATGTTTCCATAACCGAGTAGTATAGCGACTGAATATGGCCAATGACTGGTGTGCCTTGGCCAGTGTATTGACGGATATAGACATCTTGGCTTGACGCAGTTGTAAAGATCATCAAGCCGATGTCCTTAAGGCTTCGTACATCTTTCATGAGAGGTATATTCTCCACTGGGGTTCTATAGTAGTCATATGGAAAAGCGCTCCAAGTGTCTCTAGCGAACACAGCCATTGCAGCTTCGCCTCCTGCATTATATCCAAGGTTGACATAATCTACGCCGTAACGCTTCGTAGCTGCATAGCCAGATTCTATGAATATCCTGTTCGCCAACTGCGGAGCCATAGCATTCTGGGCCATCAGAATAACTCGAAAGTCCTTCTTATAGGCATGTTTTACTGCCACCAGATTCTGGGGATATAGCTCAGCAGCAGAAGACCCGCTGTAATCCATTTGTATGCATATGACACTACGAGGGGGCAGAGACTCAAAAGCCTGATATGACATCCTTGAAGCTTTTTCTATGGGAACTGGTAACTTGAAGGGAAATACTAACGGTGCGAAGCATAGGATTATTAAACCTAGGAAGATGTACCTCCTGTCCATCCGGTCCATTAGCTCGAGTATGTCCATTTCAGTCGCCTCACGCTTCTCCTCCCATATATGCTTTTTCAAGTCCTGCTGCCGCCCGTATCGCCAGTGCGAACATCCCTAGAGCTGCTGACATGAGAAATCCACGCCAAGCACCCATGCCGGGAACGTCTGCTAGCCACAAGCCCGTATCTGCGAGAATTCTGGCGAAGGCGCTGGTAGCGGGAGCTTGAGCGAACAACATGAAGACACAGGCTAGTATTGTTGCAAGCGCATCCACATTTCTGATCTTGAAGGTCCGATACATCGCCGAATAGAAGTAGAACCCAACGAAGCACATAATCGCGGCGCCTAGATCTACAGAGACGCGATCATACAGCCAAGTCATCAATGATTTGTGGAAGAAGCATGCGAAAAACATCAGGAACATTGATCCCAAGATGATCCCGCTGTAAATCCAATCGCCTCTTTTTTGCGCTATCCTTCTCCCATGTATTCGAAGAAGGTTTATGGTGCCAACTAGTATTACTATGTAGCCTATGCCTGTCACCCATCTAGTCAACTCGGCAACCATTGCGCCTCCTCCTGGAATCTGTACAAAGTACTCGTAGAACACGAAGAACTGGCCAACAACAAATACTGCCAACGGTATTTGTTTTCTGATTAATACAGACATTTTTGACCTCTCCTAGATGCCTATTAAACTGAATATCAGCTTACTGCCCATCAACGCTGCTATTAGGCCTGCTATCAAAAGGGCTGAGATTACAGCTCTAACGACGTCTTGGCCCCCGATGCTACCAATCTGCCCCTTATCCTCCGAGATCATTGCCGCAGCTGCGTACAGCTCGTCACCGATGAGTAGATAGTCACAGGCCGCAACAAATGCTGGGAGCTGTGATTGCCTCGCAGTACCCCCTACCTGCATTGCACCGACGGCGCCGCCTGCCTCAGCCAAGACAATTGCTTCCCAGAAATAAGGTCCAACCATAATGTTGGCTGCTATTTTCTCTCTCTCAAACATCCCCATAGTATAGGCCATGAGAGCTTGCTGTCCCACCGCATAGGTGACAATGTCATCACTATATTGCGCTTGGGCGCCTTCTCGCATATATGACTGCCTAACCATTTCCGTAACGGGGGGCAACAGTTGAACCACGTGACAAGAAACCATCAGTTTAGCACCACGAGATGCGCAAAGCCGAGCCACATGTCCTAGAATAGCTATCGCAGCTGTGGATTGTTGGGCGTATTCACCGGAAAGACCTCCTCCTCCAGGACACTCGTGGACGGGTTTCCCCATCTCAACTGCTCTCCCTACCGCCTCTTCCATAGCTGTCAATCCAGCGATCGGCCTGATCTGTCTGTTCCTCATCCGATAGACTCCATACAGGATCGCTCCAAAGAACACGAATGACATCAGGAACCCAAGAATCCTTCCTTGATAAAGCATTTTCTTTGCCTCTCCGTCCTTAACGATTTCCATTCCTATCCTCTCGTACGTTTTATTTAATTTTATTGGTATGTTTTGGTGTATGTGGGATATTACTATGTGGCCTATGCCTGTCACCCATCTAGTCAACTCGGCAACCATTGCGCCTCCTCCTGGAATCTGTACAAAGTACTCGTAGAAGACGAAGAACTGTCAAAAAATAGATACTGCCAACCGTATTCTCGCGCGGTATCCCTAGTGACGGAAACGTATAGAACGTAAATGACAAATGTTCACTCGCACTTTGATGTTGTGATTTATTGGATATCCCGTCTTTGTCCAAGTCATACGATAGGAATCCACCGCTCCTATTCCTCTTTCTTCCACCTATGTCTTGTCTGTTGCTGCCCGGCCACGGACGCTGACCTTGCGGTACACATAAGACTAGGCTTCCAAGAAGAAAACAGAGATACTTAATAAGCGTCATCTCGACTATAACTGCGTAGAAATTGATTCGAAACCCTCTCAAAAGGACAAAAACTTGGTTCCATGTGATCTGAATGAACTATGATATTGTTTTCCTCCATCCGCCGAGTTTCTACGACTTCAGGAAGAGGCCTTGGTTTCCAGGGCCCATAGCAAGAACAGTTCACTTCTCCCCAGCCTTTGAAGGAATTCCGATAGGGCTTGTCAGCATGGCTGAGTATGCCGAGAGGCACGGCTACAAGACGAAGATATTCAACCTAGCTGAATACATGTTGACAGACCCAAGGTTTGATTCAGAAGACTTCATAAGGAAAATACAGGCTCGTTTTTTCGGAGTCGATCTCCATTTTTGCGTCCATTCACAAGGCGCCCTCGAAATAGCTCGAAGGTGCAAACAGCATCATGAAGATTCGTGCATCCTTCTAGGAGGGCTGACCGCTTCTAGATTTTCTAACGAACTTATCATGAACCACCCATACATTGATTGTGTAATCAGGGGAGAGAGTGAAGTCCCTGTTCTTCAACTTCTGGAGACAAGCCCCAACGAAAAAATCCCAAACCTCGTATACAGAGATAACAATGGACGTATCAAACAAAGTGAACGGCATTGGATTTCACAAGGTTTGGACGAATTTGACTTCACAAGGATCGACTTGGTAACACCTAGGAAGATGCTCACCAGCATCCTCACCGAACTAGGAGCAAAACAGCACTGGATGATCCCTATCTGCAGAGGGTGTCTACACAATTGCGCAGGCTGCGGCGGATCAAGATATACCTATCTCAATATGCTTTACCGAGAGAGGCCCAGTTTCAGAAGCAAAGAAAAGATTGTTGAAGACCTTCAGAGACTATCTAGGCAGGGCATCGAATCAGTCTTCCTATTCATGGATGCTAGAATGGGCGGAAAGAAATACTGCGAGTCATTATTGAAGACACTTTCTACCAGCGATATCGGCGTGAAATTCCTCACGCTGGAGCTATTCACACCTGGAAACAGGGAATTTCTGTCACAGCTCGTTCACCTCAACAATTCCGTTAGGGTCGGTCTAAGCATCTCGCCTGAATCAGGTAGCGATGAAGTGAGGATAGCCCATGGTAGACAATATACGACCGAAAGCCTCATGAAAACAGCTACCTTTTGCAGAGAAAACGGACTCGGCCTCGGCGTATTCTTCATGTTTGGCCTGGCCCATGAGACCGGTGATACCCTCAAAGAAACGCACGAATTGATTATGAAGCTGACTGAGCTGAACCTCAAACCCGGCTCAGGGCCTGGAATCCGGACAAAAACTGGGGAGATGCTGCTATTGGACCCTGGCTCCCTTGCCTTTGACAATCCAGAGAAATATGGGTACAGGCTCTTGTTCAAGAGTCTCCAAGATTACATCAATGGACTGTCCTCACCAGCATGGACGGACTGGCTGAGCTACGAGACCGAGAAACTGGCAAGGAGAGAACTCTTAGAACTTCCGATATATTTCAGAGATAAACTCATTGACTTCTATTATTCAAGGGATTTGATGTCCAAAGAGCAAGCTGAACTCGAGCATGCGAAGGTCAAAATGGACAGGACGATTCTTGACGAGCTAGAAAGAATACGAAATCTTAAGAATGCTAAGAAGAAGAGTGAAAGGTACATGGATCTCCACAGAGCCCTAAAAGACTACGACCGTGGAGAGCTGTCAGCCCTGTGGAGGTTAAAGAAGAAGTTGAGGACTCTCCATTTCTCTGGCACTCTGTGAAAAGAGGTCTTCAAATTATGACATCATTTGGTCACGGGGCTGATAATAGACACAAAACCGAATTCCAGAGGTGAATATTCGACATCAAGTTGAACATACTTATTGCACAATGTACTAGAATCGAAAAAAAAGGAAAAAAATGCTTCGGTCTTGTGGTATTAGGGCCTACTCAGCGTTTTCTGAGGACCTTGCCTGGGAATTTGTTAGTGTGCTTTCCCTTTTCGATGACCAACTCTCCGTTGACTAGTACATAGTGTACTCCCGTTGGATATCTCTGTGGGTCCTCGTATGTGGCGTTGTTTGATATGGTCGCAGGGTCAAAGGCCACTAGATCCGAAGCCATCCCTTCCTTGATTATTCCTCTGTCCTTGAGACCGAGTTTCTGGGCGGGGAAAGAAGTCAGCTTTCTTATCCCTTGTTCCAATGGCATTAGTTCTTTGTCGCGGACGTATGTGCCGAGGAATTGTACTGCGTTTCCATAGGTTCTAGGGTGTGGTTTACCTTTTTCGCGTTCAGGTGAGACCGAGCTGCTATCTGAGGCGATCATGGTCAGGGGGTGTTTCATTACGTACATAGCGTCTTCCTCGCTAATTGAGAACACAACTATGCTCACTCTTGTGTCTTCTTCGGTGAGCAAGTCAAACGCGAAGTCGTAGGGATCAACGCCCTTCATATCGGCGAGTTCTTGGACCCTTTTTCCTTCATACTCCTCGTGGCTAGAACAACGTGTGATCATGACCCTATCCCACCCACATTCAGACACGAGACTCTCCCAGCCAGGTATTCCGTCCATCATGTCCTTTTTGATTCTTTGTCGTGTCTCCTTATCCTTCAAGCGTCGGTTGAGAGCACCTCTACCTCCTTCATGAACCCAGTGGGGAAGCATCGCTGTTAGACCTGTTGCATTGGCGGTCCACGCATAGACATCCGCAGTGACTTCTACGCCTCCTTGTCTCGCTTCCTCCATCAGTTCTAGGGTTTGATGGACCTTTCCCCAGTTTCTCATCCCCATCGCCTTGTGATGAGATATATGGACTGGTAGTCCCGCCTTCTTCCCGATCTCGATCGCTTCCTTGACTGCATCGATCAAGGGGTCTCCCTCCCCACGGATGTGGGAGGCATATATACCATCGTAGCTTGCTGCAACCTTAGCGAGTTCGATTATCTCGTCGGTTTTTGCAAATCCGCTCGGGGCATACCATAACCCAGTTGATAGGCCGAATGCGCCGGCTTTCATGGCTTCAGCCACATGTTCCTTCATCTGTTCCAGTTCTTTCGACGTCGGTGCACGCATTTCCATCCCCATTACAGATGTTCTTATTGTTGCTTGACCCACCAATGGAACTAGGTTTATCGATATCTTCAGCGATTCGAGTCTATCGAGATACTCGCCAAAAGTGGTCCAGTCTAGCTTGATGCCATACTCCCTTTCTAGAGTCTCAAATCTTTCTTCTCTCATCTGTTCCGACAGTGGTGCCGAGGAACCACCACAGTTTCCAATCACATCGGTTGTAACACCTTGGTAGATGTGGCTCTCAGCTTTCGGGGCTGTGACAGGAGCAAGGTCCGAATGGGTGTGCATATCGATGAAGCCAGGGGAAAGTACAAGTCCTTTGATGTCGATACATCTCTTGGCAGTCCTATCTTTTAGGTTGCCGATTGACTGTATTCTACTGTTCTTTACTCCAACATCAGCTTTGTACCAAGGGTTTCCTGTTCCATCGATGATCTTGCCATTCAGAAATAAAAGATCGAAATCTTCTGTTTTTTTCATAGGCTTTCCCTTCCAGTTTGTTGCTGGAAATAGAAAAGCTTATCGCTCAGATCAAGCTGAAAAGGCAACCCTTTCAATTCACGAAAATTCTCCAGATCTCCCCGTATGGTCAGTGTCATAAAGCCAAAAGTCACGGATAAGTATGAGAGGATTTATGCTTGGCTTTTGGCGGTGTCGGTGTCATCCCAGTATCACCTCCATTGTTTTCTCGACTGGCATCTTGCAGTCCAATTAGATGAGTTTTTTTAGGTCCTTTGATGCTTGCGTATACTCTCCACCCCCAACTGTCTGGCAGGACTCCAACCTTCTATAGAGTCCGCTCCGGCAATTCCTCCAAGTGGTCTTGGGTCACACCCTCCCAAAGCCAAGTTATGCTCGTCATCCCTATGAAAGGCGTCAATGAGGAGCCTTAAGCCATAGCAGAGGACCACCCTCACCTCCTCTCAGTGAAGCCCGTGAGCGACCAGACAGATGGACTTTCCCATCAGGTCCTTACCATCGTAACAGACCGATCCATAAGACCTAGCGCGCGAAAGCACAAAAGGTAGGTACTTATATTTATCCTTGGACCAGTATTCAATGGACAGCTTCCAGGCAGATCGAGAATGAGCCAAGCTGAACCTTACCATTATGTTAGATTTGCTTGGCACCGAGGTCACAGCGTTGGAGAGCTAGTCGAGATGTTTGAAGGGGATTTCGACTTGACCTTTAATCCAAGAGAGAATATGGACGATACGTACGATCTGAGTCTCTTTAGGGGTCATCGGTGGGAGATCCTGCTAAAAGCTGATACGCTCTCAGCTTTCCTCTCCACTTCAAGAGCCATCTTGTTCCAAAAGGGGAGACACCCATTCACCAAGAAAGATATGGAACTGAGAAGGATTGTTCTCTAACTATACCCCCATGCCCGCCCCACGCCCTTCCCT
>CAZQDW010000041.1:0-9770 GCA_964592315.1 uncultured Candidatus Bathyarchaeia archaeon | reverse complement strand
CTCGTGGCTTCGGCTCCTGGCGCTATTATTTTGTGGCATGAAGTACACGTGGGCATCAAGATGCTATCGCTCAACCTGAAATACCCCAACAGGACTCAAGATAGCTGATGCCTACTTATATATGCTACTCTCTTAGGTAGCCTATTAGATCACTTGCCGACGATAGCAGAATCTTCAGAATATCTTTCTTTCGAGCAACATTCAGAATTGTCCTCGCTTGGAAGTCTATGTCGCCTTCCAGAGACAATTCTTCTTGAAGATCTGATTCTGTTACACTCTGGAATATTTTGTCAACCGTTTCATCCGAAAGTCTGTCAGCAATCTTCCTAGCGAGAAGAGTGAACTTTATCTCTTTTCCAAGCTTCTTGCGCCACAGAATCTCGTAGTTACTCAAGAATCCCCGTCTCGGGCTTCTGGCTTCAACAGCTTCAGCCCCAACTCTGCCGGCAATCATAGCGCATATACCTCCCCAGATGACCCCGCCCCCAGTGGTGGGCTTTACTTGGCCTGCAACGTCGCCTATGGCTATGAAGTTGTCGTGAAAACTTCTTGGAACGGGACCGTGAGTGATTATGAACCCCGAGCGAGTATGAACACGGTCAAGATTGCTTTCTCCATCAAATCGATCCTCAATGAACCTTCTAAGTCTTTGATAGGGATTGTCTCCTTCACATGCCAACCCCACTCGCGCGGCGTTCTCGTCCAACGGGATAATCCAAGCGAAGAAGCCAGGTGCCAGTTTTCTACCCATGTGAACCTCAACATGATCCTGATCAACATCAACGCCTTTCAAGTCGTACTGTATGGCCGGCAATAGACGCTTAACTGGTAAGGGCTGCAGACCTATCTGTTTGATAAGATGCGAAGCCAAGCCTTCAGCATCGACAACGATGTCGGCTTTCATCGTTCCAAAATCGCCAGCGAGGAGGATCTCCCCGTCAAGCCGTTTGAGGTCCTTGACTTTAGAGTCCAACCTCAGGTCAGCGCCGGCTCGCATTGTCCGTTCAGCCAGAAATCTGTCGAAGCGGGGTCGGTCTACAACACATGCAACTGGCTCATCTCTCTCAACAGTAATTGACAATCTGGATGGCGAGAAAAAATGCGCGCCTTTGAGCCTGTTCTGAACAAAGCTCTGGTCTAAGGGCACACGGATCTCTCTTAATCCTTTAAGGCTCAGCAAGCCAGCGCAGTGGCAGGGAACTCCGATCTCTTGATGCTCTTCGAAGACGGTCACAGCGACTCCTGTTTTAGCCGCTTCTCTTGCCGCGATAAGTCCAGCTGGTCCTGCACCAATTACCGCGATATCTGTCCTACTTTCGACCATCACGCATTTACACTTCAAAGCCCTTTACAGAATTATCAGATTGCGGAAACTGGAATAAAGATATTCCTCCCCAAATTGAGAATCCCGGAGGATAATTGCGATGTAAGAAAAAGCTAACTATGCGAAGCGTTTTTGTTGATCACCGAGCTTCTTCTAATAGTGAAACCGAATGTTGATTTCGAAGTTTGACCCTTGGCGTTCGAAGACTTGTACATGTCCACCTAAATTGACCTTTAACCCATACACGGGATGTGATCACCATTGTGTCTATTGCTATGCCTCAAGTTACATTCCGCATTTCTTTGCTTGTAGACCGAAGAAGGATTTGATCCAAAGACTGAAAAGGGAAGCTGCCAAGCTCACAGGCGAAATAGTTTCTGTATCCAACTCCTCCGATCCCTATCCGATCTTGGAAGCCGAAACCAGTCTAACTAGGAAATGCTTGGAAATCCTATCTAAGCAGAAGTGCCGAATCCAAATAATCACGAAATCGGATCTTGTTGTTAGGGATTTGGACCTGCTAAAAAAGGTACCATCTATGGTGTCCTTCAGCATCACCACAAATGACGACGCACTTTCACGACTTATCGAGCCTGAAGCTCCCGTTTCCTCGAAACGTCTGAAAGCAGCAGAGCAATTGACTAGAAGTGGGATTCCAGTGGCTGTTCGCATAGACCCAATAATTCCATTCGTGAATGACGACTGCGAAAACTTGGTCAAAATCCTTGCTTCGATCGGAGTTCTCCATATCACAAGCTCAACCTACAAGGTTAAGGCAGACAGCTGGTTCAGATTTACGAGAGCATTGCCGACAACGGCAGAAAAGCTCAAGCCTCTTTACTTCGGAAGGGGAGAGAAAGTTGGCCGATATACGTATCTGCCTAAAGATGTGCGGCTCGGATTAATGAGTAAAGTAGCCAATCTGGCCGCAAGATATAGCATGAAGTTTGGCGTATGCCGGGAAGGCTTCAGTCATCTTAACACCTCAATATGTGATGGCTCATGGCTGATAAACAGACATAGGGTATGAAAAGCCAGGGCTGAAATCTACTTACGTTTCTCCGCACAGGTAAAACCTACAATAGCTAAAGCGGTCGCCTGGACCACAGATTCGTCACTTACCTCACAGGCAACCCGTTACGTCTCCACTGCTTCTTTGGAAAAAAATGAGTCCCCACCGGACAAGATTGCTGCTTCTCCGCCTTCATGATAGAGCCCGACTGAATCCACACACGCATTAATGCCTATCCAAGCCATCATGCGTCAGTAATCATTCTTCTTCTAAGAATTCTTCTGCTCTTGGAGGCGTTGGGCTTAAGCCTCTGCGTTCGCGGATCTGACTGATTACATCCGTTTGCATCGATTCTGGAACGGGTGCCCAGCGGCTGAACTGAGTTGCCCAGAATGCCCTGCCCTGTGTAGACGACCGCAATTCCTCTGAAAGACCAAAAGATTCAGCTACCGGCATCTCAGCTTTAACGATTATCATGTCTTCCTCATTTGCCATGTCTAGGATCTTCCCGCGCCGCCTTTGAGCTATCGCAATAACGGGGCTTACGAACTCGTTCGGAACCTTACATTCGAAGCTTATGAGCGGCTCCAATAGTTTCGGCTCGCTCAATAGGAAAGAGCTCCAGATTGGACGCCAAGTCATTGGCAATATCTGCGCTGGCCCTCTGTGCACTGGGTCTTCGTGAATAGAGATGTCTTCTAGGTTCACTTTCAACCCATATGCTGGTTCTTTTGCCAAGACCGAGGTGTGCACGGCCTCGCGGAAGCCCGACTTCACATGATCAAGCACTTCTTCAACATACTGTCTTGCTTTTATTCTATTGACGAGAACATTTGTGCCTTCGACGGCGATCATGTTACGTGCGTCATCTGTAGACCAGCCAAACTTTTCTCTGAGGGTCCTTTGCCTTTCTTCTCGTTTCTGCAACTCTGAAATCTTCTCCATCCTGAGCGCCTCGATCACTTCATCCGAAAGCTTTTCTATTGTCACCCACAACTTGTTGTGTTTGTTAGGGCTTTTACCCATTACAGGCTGACCCACATAGCTATGGCTGATCGTTTCCCGATAAATCACTATGGGCTTGCTTATTTTCACCCGTAACTTCGCTTCCTGCATCCGGTAGGCTGTGATCTCAAGGTGCAGTTCGCCCATGCCGCTTAGGAGGTACTCTCCACTCTCTTTGTCTATTGTGAAGTGTAAATTTGGATCCTCGATAGTCAGCTTATGTACGACCTTGTCGAAAAGTGGAAGGTCTCTGATGTCCTCGGGTTCAATGGCAACTGTAACCACAGGATCTGAAACGTATCTTAACCCCTCAAACGGCTGTGTTTCCACACCTTCTTCCGCAAGAGTTTCGCCTACATGGAGTGAGGGTAGGCCAGAAACTGCGGCTATGTTTCCGGCCGGAATCTTGTCGACGATAACTCTATCTGTAGCCATACTCATGTAAACCTGTTGGATTGCGCCTTTCTGACGGCTATTTACGAGGTTAACGATTTTTCCTTTCTCAACTGTGCCGCTAAAAACGCGTCCAATAGCCACGACTCCGCTATGCGGGTCAACTTCGATTGTGGTTATGCACATGAGAAGCGGACCATTCGGCTCGACTCCTGCCATACCTTTGCCCACAGAGCTATCCAAGTTTCCTGGCCAAATTTGACTTTGCCTGTACGGCTGAGCCTCTAATGGATTGGGCAGGTGTTCACAGAACATGTCCAATATCGGTTCATACAATGGTGCTTTCTTGGTAAGGGCGTCAACCTTTCTTCCAACCTCATCTGGTTCCCCCGAGTACGCATCAATAATCTCATTGAAGGTTATGCCTTTCACTTTCATATGGGGTAGGTTGAACCCCCATTTGTGGAGGGCCGAACCGAAGGCGACAGATCCGTCTTCAACTGTGACTTGCCAGTCCTTTTTATGTTCAGGCGGAGCATACCTTTCTATGAGGTTGTTTATTCTGACTATGATTTTTGCGAATCTGTTTCGTATCGCATCGGGAGTAAGACGTATCTCCTTTATAAGTCTGTCGACCTTGTTTATGAAGAGGATTGGCTTAACCCTTTCACGTAGCGCTTGCATCAAGACTGTCTCTGTTTGAGTCATGGGCCCTTCTACGGCGTCCACGACTACCAGCGCGCCGTCTACAGCCCGTAGGCTTCTGGTCACTGCGCCACTAAAGTCTATGTGCCCGGGCGTGTCTATGAGGTTGATGAGGTACTCTTCTCCTCTGTAATTATGGACAAGGCTTATGTTCGAAGCGAAGACCGTCATTTGCCTCTTCTGTTCGAGTTCCCAGGAATCGAGGAAGAGCCTCTGGCCGGCTGTTTGTTCGCTTATTATGCCTGCCGCGGCTAAGAGGCTGTCTGACAGCGTGGTTTTCCCATGATCGACATGGGCTATAATGCTTGTGTTCCTTATCCTCTCCTGACTGTTCATTATCTTAACGATTTCTTCGATCTGCCTGTAGCGTCCCATGATTAGACCTCCCCTACCTGGCCAAATGTATCCCGACGCACATACTGGTTATGCAAAGTCTAGTTTCGACCTGCTGGAACATTTCGGATTTCGCTCTTGAGACAAGATACATCAATGTGAATATTGCAACCTATTAACTTTTTGTTGTAGCATTGATGAATTAGGGCATTATGAAACAAGACGAAGCACTGGTCCGGCCGGTCCCTTCGATGGTTTCAGAACATCAGATCTACGGTCTTTTAGCGGCTACTCAGTGGGCGCATCTTCCTGTTACATCTACTACTTGTACCGTGCACGTCTTAGCTTCCTCTTTCTTTTCTCGCGTCGAATTCGCTTCTTCTTCCACTTAGCCCTCATTTCAGCCAACTTCTGATCAAACTTGACGCAGCGTCAGGACCTTCCCTGAATCAAAATGGAGCCTCGATTTCGAGGCTTCGGAAAACTTGAAACTTCACGTGCTTTTAAAGTTTTTGGCTCAAGATATATCGAGACAGGGATGTTGACGAAGAAAGTTGCTGAGAACCTAAGAGTCCTCCTGCCAGGATGATGCAGGAACTTTTTCCCGGGTTTCAAAAATCCACTGTTGTAAGAGGCTACAAGTTGTCAGATAGCCTAGTGATGAGCCGACCCGCTACTGGAAAAAAGGTAACGGCGGAAAACAACGTTCTTGCGTACAGTTACCAGTAAACGTAGGCGTTTGCTGAAGAAACTGGGCTTCAGTCAGGTAGATGCCCATGGAGGTTATTCCTTGGTTTCTTTGCCGATCCTTTTCCAGTCTATCTTTCTCACAACCTGACTGAGATGAGATTTGAGCATTTTTTCTGCTTCGTCGAATCCAAGTCTACCCGAGTTCCAAGTGACGAACGGGGGATAGAATGAGGCTTCTCTGAACTTTGCCTGTCCTTTCTCTAGATTGAACTTCACGTATCCAAGTTCTCTCAGGTAGCAAGCATCGTTCGGACACAAAACGTCGATCTCTCTCATCTCATGTTTCAGATATAATACTTTATATTCATCTGGATTCTCTATTATTCTGCCACATGGGCATTGGATTCTTTCAGATTCACTGGGCATTCGATTCGCCTCCTTAACATACACGTAATGACATAGTATTTTAAGATTCGGACTCTAGCTCTTCGAACTCTTCGGCCGTCAATACTAGTCCACGTCTTCGTTCTATGTTCTCGATTTCACCGTCTCTGAGGAAGACAACCCTGTCACTAATATCGATCATCTTCAGATCGTGCGTTGCGCAGATGATCGTGGTGCCCCTCTCTATTTTCAGGCGGTAAAGGAGTTGAACGATGGCGAAACCAGTATTGAGATCAAGATTTCCAGTAGGTTCATCGGCTAGGATGATGGCTGGGTCATTTGCCAACGCTCTAGCAATTGCCACACGTTGCTGTTGGCCGCCGCTCAATTCAGTGGGTCTATGGTCAAGCCGGTCCCCAAGGCCAACTATGTTCAAGAGCTCAACTGCTTTCTTCTCTCTATCCTCTCTTGATATCCCCAAGAAGATCATCGGCATAGCAACATTCTCTTTGGCTGTGAGTACAGGTATCAGATTGAAGGTTTGAAAGATGTATCCAATCTTACGGCATCTCAGCCAAGCCATCTGATTTGGACGAACCTTTGAGATTTCAACCCCATCTATGAGTACGCTGCCTTTCGAAGGGATGTCTATCCCCCCTATCATGTTAAAAAGCGTAGTCTTCCCTGAACCTGACGGACCCATCACGGAGAGATACTCGCCGTGAGGTATCTCCAGATTGATTCCCCTCAGAGCGTGAATCTCTTCGCCTCTCAGATGATATGTCTTATGTATGTCTCTCACTTCAACCGCTGGAGGAGCTCCCATTCCCCAAAACCTCTGGTCCTTGCCTCAACTATTGTTATGTTCATATTTATTAACTTAATGTTAATAAAACTTTAGATTCTGCCACCGTCACCAAGACTGAACGTCGATTCTTTCCAGTCCATGTTTGAAATATAGTTAATCCTATAAGAATTGCGTCATGTCAATTAGATTCTACTTGGCGACTGAATCGAGATGCGCGTTCATCCTGAAAGCAGCGCCGTCATAAAGTTTTCAATACCTTCATAAGAGTCGAGGGCAGCTTTTATGGTTTCTTCACCTTTAGGGGTAAGGACATAGATTCTTCTTCTTTCATCCCATGTTCCTTTTATCAGGCCTTTCCTCTCCATCGAGTACAAGAGTGAATAGACACTTCCTGATCCTGGGAGAACACGAAACTTCCTGTATACGAGTGAGATTATGTCGTATCCGCTCATCGGTCTCTCTTTCAGTCTTGATAAGATTACTAGATCCATGAAAGCGCTGACGAGTCTTCTACGTATTTGTGGCAGTACCTGTCTTTCGTTAACTAGGAGGACTTCCATTTTGCTCACAATTATTTAATCAAAAATGGACATATATAAACTTTATGTACATATTTGAACTGGATGATGATCTTGTCCATTGTACATACATATCTGAAGAAAAGAACGCCTTCCGCGACTATCACAGTTTCGCGGAAAGATTAGGAGTTCAGCGGTCTGACCTGAGTCCAGATGCTTTTCTGAGCTGGTTTGCTGTGAATAAGAATGGAAAAGGAGGACGCAAAAAACTTTGCCAGTTTTGCTTCGTTGGAATCTTGTGTTAATCATATGTTTGAATTGGGCTCGGGTTTTCATCGCAACTGTTATTTATTATCATAGTAGTAAGACTCATCAAAAAGTACAGTAACGTAGGGCGAGACTGTTTGAAGTGCGGAATTGTTTATCACGAGAAGTTTTGTCAGTATGACTTGGGTCCTGATCATCCCTTCAGAGGCAGTCGGTTTGCTGATTCCAGACGTTTTCTAAGAGAGAGGGGCCTAGATGAATCCCCAGACGTAGTATTTATTGAGCCCCAGATGGCGACTTGGGAAGATTTGGTTAGAGCCCACGACAGAGGCTATGTCGACTTAATACTTCATCTGGCTCAGATACGTAAGCCATATGACCCAGATACGCCCGTCTCCGCAAGTATACTCGAGGCCCTCATCTACATAGTCGGAGGAGCAATCAAGGCTGGAACCTCCATCTGTAAAGGCGAGATTGGTAAGGCTGTGAATCTCGGCGGAGGATTTCATCATGCTGGGAAAACCTATGGCGGAGGCTTCTGCATCTTCAACGACGTAGCTATTCTAACGGAGCACCTTCGCCAGGAGTATGGGTTGAGACGAATATTGATCTTGGACTATGATGTGCACTTTGGGAACGGCACAAGTGATATCTTTTATTCAGATCCGGGTGTACTCTATATTTCGCTCCACCAAGATCCTAGAACAATATTCCCGGGAACAGGCTTCATTGAAGAAGTCGGAAGTGGCGAAGGAGAGGGCTACAACGTCAATGTTCCGCTTCCACCGACGACAGGCGAGGCAACTTACTTATTTGCCTTGAGGGAGATCCTCGTGCCCTTGGCTGAAGAGTTTGAACCGGATTTGATAATCGCCAATGGTGGAAGCGATGCCCATTTTGCTGATTCTCTCGGAAGACTCGGGTTAACCGTCAACGGATTCTTTGAGATATCGCGGACAATACGCGAAGTATCAGAGAGAACATGTGGCGGCAATGCTGTCCTACTGCTGGGTAGCGGATACAACCCTACAGTCTTGCCTTACTGTTGGTACGCATTAGTGATGGGTTTTTTGGGGAAGGAAAACCTAGACGTTCAAGATCCGTACTCTTTTCCTCCTGATCCTTGGGAGAATCGGGAAAAAGTTGAAGATGTTTTGAAAGAACTAAAAAGAATTCTCGGTAAGTATTGGAGATGTTTCTAATCCGCTTGCTCTTTTGAGCACATCCAAAGTGACATCGGAAAAGAAATACGCTATACCCTTTTCTGAAAACGGATTTAGATACCGAAAGCTAACGATTGGCAAAAAGGAGGGATACATGTCGTTTTCCAAGAAAAATGGCAGCTGAAAGTATCCTATGGCTAATCGCTGGCTTAATCTCCGGATATGCTGTCAGAACGCAGGAGATAGACATCTTGCAATCCCAACTATCAGGCCTTCAGATACAAATTGAAAAACTAGAAAACTTCGTGCCACCTCTGCGCTCCCTCGCTGAAGCTCATGGCATTCTAATTGGGGCAGCAGTAGACGCCAAGCAACTGAAGGAGGACGCTCAATATGCCGAGACGTTTAGCCGTGAATTCAACATCTTGACTCCCGAGAATCCCATGAAGTTCGAATCTGTGCAACCAAGCCGAAATGAGCCCGGGCGTGAACGCCTGCTCCGAAAACCAACTTGCATGAGAGGATGATATTTTCTTTCTTACGCTTTTGCAGCTCATGATCTCAGCATTGGCATTAGACCTCATAACTAATTGGATTCATGGGCTCCTCAGAAAGCATCTCAGCAAGAATAAGACAAGGAATCCTAACAGCTAAGAATTTGACGTGATTTCAAATTAGTGGGGGATTAAGACTTCTCATAACTGTGCTTGACAGAAGGCTTAAATCTCAAAATTCCTAAAACCCAGCTAGCTACGAGGAGGCTTGTAATGGCAGGGGCGATGACCGTATGCCGGAAAGAACTCGCAGACCACTTGGGGAGTAAACGTTACATTGTGCTATTCGCTTTGATACTACTTTTGTCGACTTTATCAGCGTATCAAGGCGCCGAGTTCATAAGAAATCAGGCTCAGGCAGGTTTCATAGCCATCTTCTGGCGTGCCCAATTCGGCTTCTCTTTCACATCATTGATGGTCTTCTTTGGTCCCATCATCGGCTTGGCCTTAGGCTTCGACGCGATAAACAAGGAGAGAACAAGCGGAAGCCTCTCAACTCTTCTCTGTCAACCTATATACAGAGACTCTGTTATCAACGGCAAGTTCCTCGGAGGAGTCACGGCTCTCTCACTACTGGCAGTAAGCACAATCGGCATAATGTGTGGTGTAGCGAT
>CAZQDW010000040.1:0-9782 GCA_964592315.1 uncultured Candidatus Bathyarchaeia archaeon | reverse complement strand
CCCTTCCTTTTTTTGGCGCCAAGAACTATGACACCTGAAAGGTGTTAACGTTTTAGAATGTATTCTCATCCATCCATCCTTTAGCCGTCGCATTCTATACCACTCCAGACTAATTTCTCATCTTTAGCCTACTCCGTTCATCCGCCCCCTGCAAAGATGAATAATGAATTTGATGAGCACCCCATTTTTCTTCTCAAGCTAAAAAAGCGCAAAAGCTCTTCCCAATTTCTTTAGAGTATTCTCCAGCGCCAAGAACCCAGGTCACTTCGATGCTCTTCATAACTTTTTGTGTGCGGACATATGTAATGACAAATATCACGACGTTTTCGCCGAAGCAGCCGCAAAATTGGTTTATTTGGGGATGGTGCGGGCTGTAGGATTTGAACCCACGAAGACCTACGCCAAAGGATCTTAAGAGCTCCGCATAACAAGCCATGCCCGATATAGTCTACACCCGACTGTGTAAGACTTATCAGTTCAGGTATCCAATAAACCTCTGAAAAACAAATGTACCACGGTTGGGTGCTGAACATTGAGGATCGTCCGCTTCGTCGGCTCCGACATCGACTCTTACGGACTGTTAATCAATGATGAAGTCTTAGACATGCCAAAGCTGTCAACTTTGATGGACGTCTCTGTTCCGCCAAGCATAGAAAAACTGGTTTCGCTAGGTTTTGAAGGTGAAAGACTTGTAGAGGGATTATTGACGAGCTCCACGAGCGCTGAGAGAAATAAGGCTACGATTAAGAGCGGAGAGATCGCTCTAAGGGCTCCCATAGCCTTCCCTCCAAAGATCATCTGTCTAGGCCTCAATTACAGGGACCACGCTGAGGAAGCTGGAGCGAAGATACCGGACGAACCCATCATCTTTATGAAGCCGAGAACATCGATAATTGGGCCGGATGGGCCCGTTGTCAAGCCTAGTTTCGTGCAACGGCTGGACTACGAGGTCGAATTAGCCATAGTCATAGGTAGACATGGGAAAAACATACCGTTAATCTCAGCCAAAGAGCACATATTTGGTTATACGGCCTTCAACGACATCTCAGCCCGAGACATACAGTTCAAGGATGGCCAGTGGACGAGGGGGAAGAGCTTCGACACGTTCGCGCCGATCGGCCCATGTATAACAACGGCTAAACAGATAGGCGACCCCAACAACTTACGAGTCTATACAAGAGTGAATAACGAAGTTAGACAGAACTCGTCAACAAGGAACATGGTCTTCAACGTCTACGAAGTTGTGCATCAGCTCAGCCGCGTAATGACCCTCGAGCCGTGCGACATAATCGCAACCGGAACCCCCTCAGGCGTAGCCACGTTCATGAAGCCCAAACCCAGATATCTCAAACCAGGCGACATAGTGGAAGTTGAGGTTGAAGGAATTGGAACTCTGAGAAATCCAATCATAGATGAAATAGAATATCAAGGGGGTGAAGTACGATTAAATCGGCTTCAGCACCAAAAAAGACCTTGAACAAAGAAGAATGCCGAACGGTAAGGATTGTTGTACATAGATTTGGCGATGTTAAAGAGAGTTTTCTTGGGGATGTCTTGAAGATTCTAGACGACTGCTATAGTTGTGTCGGCGCACGCGATCTAGAAATTGTTGATCTGTGCCTTTTTGATAGGTCTACTTCGATGAACGCTTTCATAAGTGAAGAGAAGAAAAAATTCGGGATAAGCACATCTGCTTTCGAGGCTTCCTTCTTCGCGGTACATGACGCTTGGCAAGGAACACCTAGGATTATGGTAGCCCACGATAAGATGCTGACCGCACCAAAGTTGGTTGCTATCGGAGGCTTACATCATGAAGTAGCTCACACGATACTTCACGGCTCTCTAGAATATTATTTGTTTCCCACGCCAAGATTACTAGTCAAACTCGAGAATGAAGGCATTTTCTCGACACAATTCGTGAGAGACATCCTCTATTTGGCCTCTTTAGCTGTGAAAGATTTTGAGGTTACCCGCCTTCTCTACAGGAATGGGTATGTGGAAGATCAAGTTGCATATAACACGTACTTCCTTGAACCATCCGAAGAGGAACATGAAACGTGGAGACTCGCTGAGAAAAACAAAACTGCCAGACTTCTTGTCCTTGTCTCGCTTCTTAAGACAGCTTGCTGCGCTGAACCACTACTAAGAGATGAAAGACACGGTAAAGAGATAGCTCAAATGATGGCCAGAAGTATGAACTATCTACCCGTAGAGTTGTCTGCACCAATCTTAAGAATGCTCAAAGTAACTTCTAAGTTCGGCGAGAAAACGCATGAAAACGTGAATCTATTCATGAACAAGATTATTGATGAATTCATCATTGAGGGAGGATGCTTCGACTTCAAAGGGAATCAAGAGGGTTCTATCTAGGGTCGATTTCCATACTGTTTGCGGAAAGCGGTGATCACGTGATCCGTCATTGGAAGAAATGCTACCCAAACAATCAAAGGAAATAGGCTTCTCAAATCAGTGACAATTCAATAGAATTCGAAGGTACAAAAATTTATATGGAAAAACAATTGTTTTACTTTGAGCGCCGAGGTAGCTCAGCCTGGGAGAGCACCCGACTCAGTATGGTTTCATTTGAGGGTGAGGCTGAAGACCGGGTTGTCGCCGGTTCAAATCCGGCCCTCGGCACCACGGGATTGAGTTGTCGGAACTCTCTCTATTTCTATTTCGGGGCTTGACCATTGATTTCTACGGAGAAAACCGCAACTTTATTACCGCAATCTCACATTTTAACTATGTCCGATAAAGGAAGAATATGTGTGGGCGGGAGGCGTCTTGCGATGAGTGTTGAGGAGATAAAAGGTAGGCACAGGGCCTTTGTCTTCATCGACGTTGCTCCTGGAAAAGATAAGAAAGTTCTGGAGAAACTCATAAAATATGATGAAGTTGTAGAGGCTCATCTGATCGCTGGCCAGTATGATGTGCTCGCGGTTTTGGAGTTCGGACTCTATGGCCGAGAACTCTTTGCTCCTGCTCAGGAGGTAATCTCGAACTTCGTGATTGAGAAGATAAGAAATCTTAAGGATGTTCGGGACACTAATACGATATATCCTACTCTATCGGTGACAAAGAGAAAGACCGCTTAGAACCAGAACAGAATAGTTCATTCAAGATTGTTCTGTTATGTCACATTCTCATCTTGCTATCGAAAGGGCTGAATTCTGCACGTCCTCCAAAACTAAAATAGATTTCATACCATCGTTATCTCCAAGAATGCCAGCACAATCGTTAAATAATCCGTTGTAAGAGTTCGTCGAGATCAAAGTGGCCAGAATCAGTACAGGCGGGAAAACCCAATCTATGACGGAGTTCTTCGTCATATTCACAGCCGAGGCGTTCTCGCTCTTCAGCAGCCAGCTGGTGCAGTTCGGCCTAGTCTGGGGGCTAACCGTGACTTCGGGCTCAGCGTCGATCCTGACCTCAGCCTCCATAGTAGCCTTATTGCCGCAGATGTTTCTCAGCCCGTTTGCGGGTTCGTTAGTTGAGACCGTTGGAACCGACGGATCGTGATGATGGTCGCCGACGGCCTAATTGCAGAAGGAGTCGTCGTCTTGGCCGTATTCTACGCTCAGAATATCGCTCAGACCTGGCATGTTTACGTTTTGATGCTCCTCCCCTCTGCAGGCGGAGCATTTCACTGGACTGCGATGCAAGCCTCGACCACCCTGATTGTGCCCGAGAAACACCTCTCTCAAGTCGCGTGTTAGGACGATCAAATCATAATATTTCCTCTCGCGTTTTGATAACCCCTTCGTAAAGCGTTCGACTACCCTCTTCGCTAAGCAGCGGAAGATTCATCCCGCCCAACCATCTGACAATTTCATGAAGTTAATAGTAAGTGATCCGTAAACCAGACGGAACCAGCAATCTAGTGGCCCGCGCGTCCAGTACGTATCCATGCTGTGAAAGTACAAGTGAGCCCCCCTTTTATGAACCGTGTCAAACATCCGCTTATAGGCTGGCTTAAAAACCTCTCTCCAAAGGGATTTACTGATCATAAGTCTGTTCTGAGTTCCCCAATCGTCTCCGAACGCTATCGCATCAACACCAGTTCCTAGGGATATCTTCGCCATTTCTAGGTTGTAGTTTACGATCCTATCCCTTAGGATGTATAGTTCTTTCGCCTCGTGATAAGGTCCATCATCAGTTTTTCGAAACCCCTAAGCCATTGCATCCTTTCAAAGAGGTTGCCGCCAGACTCAATCTGATATCTTCTTTCTGATTTTTGCGGCTTTGGGAGAAGGTACGTCTCTAGCGCTCTCCAGTCGGCCAGCGGATGCTTCTTAACCTACCCTATAATGCCCTCTCGAATTACCTCCCAAACGCAACCCCGCTCCTCCTCTCCTCCTCTGTAGCTAGCATCTGTTGGGGAGCCACCTATCTCGTAGTCACCAAGGTCGCTCGGATACTTTGCAAATATCCTTCTAAGCCTAGAGCCGTACTTGCACAAGGCTGCAGGGGCTACTCACCCATGGGCTATCGGAATCCTGTCCGGACCGTCAAACTCAATAGCCCGAACGACACGTTCATGACTATTCAATCTTACCATCCAGAAATCAATCATCATACTAGGCACACAATCTTTCAAGAATATGTGATACGAGCAGATCATTCTTCACGTATACTAAAATGTGAGATGGAGTCTTTCTTCTTTCTTGATCAGGAGTGACACGACGGCTACTCTATCCATGTCGTCTTCTCGAAGAAACTTGTGCGGACATCCTTTCCTTTCTTATATTCGGCACTTTTCAACTAAATTTTGAGGACAAGACAGCAGTAGTCAATCCACCTGCGACGGGCCAATGTTTCTCGAGGAGAATAGGATGGAGGGAAAGAGAAAGAGAATGGATTTCTTTAGTCGTTTCCCTTGGATAGACCATCTTTACTATTTATTGTCTACTTTTTTTCACGTGATGCGGTCCCAGTCTTCTTTCCTATACTTTTTGAAATGTTCAGAACTGGTCGGTCACGAACCTATCTGTTACGCCGATGTTTAACCGTAAATCTTATAAAGAGTTCAAAAATAATAGTGTAGAGAGGCGAAAAGAATGTTTGGCAAATCAGTCCGCAGGGAGTTCATGTTGGCTTTTGCCATTCTTTTGTCGCTCGTCTTGATTTCTTATTCCTCGGCAGCTGTAGGCGTCAAAACGGATTGGGAACCTAAGAGGCCGACACCGAATGATGATGTGACGGTGACATCTACACTCAATGTTACGACAGGCATATCAAGGGTGGTTTTGAGTTACGTGACTTTCGAGAAGCCTCCAACGGAAGGATGGGAGGTGGATGCAGATTGGCACAATGTCACTATGAAATCAGTTGACGGGGGCAAGTATGAGGGCGTAATACCGAAGCAACGGGACGATATAGCAGTAAAGTTCATAGTAACTGTATACGATCTGGAAGGCGAGATAGTTGCAGTAGATCCCCAACTTGGACCCGGATGGGCAGTCGGAGCGGGATACGGCTATACGTCAAGGGCTACATTCTTTGAGAAATACGGGTTGTGGCTCGGCGTCGGAGTCGGAGTAGTCATAGTTCTAATCGTTGCAGGTGTCGCCGTAAGGCGAAGGTAAACGCGTATGGCAAAGAGGCTGCTGTTACTCGCAGTAATAGCAGCTGTCCTGTTTTTTAGTGTCACTTTTTACCTAGTGATCAGGCCCAAAGAACCAGCTGAAGAAAAAGTGGAGATAGTCGATATAATCTTCAGAGAAAATGAAACAGAACGAAACCTATTATTGAAGGTCAAAAACGAGGGGAAGGATCCCACGTTCATCTCTGAGATAAGAATCTGGGAAGACTCTGCTCTCTTCATGGATTTTGCAGATCTCCACATCAGGACATCTGTAAACCCAGGATCAGCCGTAGAGGGACATAGGATTAGAATTGAACCGCAACAAACGGTTGAGATCACAGTTCCGAAAGTGCAGTGGACCCCAGAGAAGGATTATAGAATAGAAGTGATTACAAGTTCTGGGAATACTTTTTCAAGTACGCCTATTGAATAGAAGGTAAAACTCATGTTTGTCCGTCACGCCCTACATGTCTATCGAAAACTCTTTCGGCTCTACAAATACTAACTGTGATGTTTGAGTTTTTTGATCATTTATTTTCAAGGCCCAAAATAACCCTCTAACAATTCACGAAATAGTAATAGTCGCGGGTTTAGCTGGAAGAAGCTTGAAGTGGGTAAGTAATTTCTTGTTAAATCCTTTGAAGGAAAGCCACTATTCGGAGTCGGGCAGAGCTTTCGTAGAAACAAGATTTTTTAAGCCACATACTCCATTAAAAAGAGTGCATGACCCGAGTAAGGAATTTTGAGGATGATGGTTGAACAGATCGCTGATCCTAACGAGGAAAAGCCTCTTAGCTCTCTAAGGAAGACTCTATGTAGAGCATACCAGGCTATTGTCTCTCCCTTCGAACTTTTCAGGGAGGTTGCGGATGATCCGGATCTAGGGGGCCCAGTTCTTTTTCTAGCCACTATCGGGTTATCATCTTTTTTAACCTCTTTTGTCGGATGGTCAAAACTGAGAATTCAAGAGCAAACAACCGTCACTGCTCCGCCCACTTCATGGCTCTTATTCAACTCTGGGGTAGAGGTCTTCTGGTCTCTCCTTACCCCCATATTCATCTACACTAGCTATATCTTCCTGTTTCAGATTACGCGGGCGAGGGGGCAAAGCAAAAAGGCTTTCTTTTCGGCTTTTGGTTACGGTTATTTCCCAATAGCCATCCTGCATGTGATAACTCTTATTTTTACGTCTAGCCTCCCAACCCTTGTTGTACCCAAAGATGTCAAGTGGGAAGATTTTCAGCAGATATACAGCGGTTGGCGCTCTTCTCTGGCTTACGTCGTTATGCGATTTTCCAATCCCGTCTTCTATTTTTGGCAATTGTATCTATCAACTTTAGCCGCCCATCTTTCCTACAAAGTAAGCTGGAAAGTCTCTATCGTAGCAAGCATAATCATCTTCCTGGAGACATCGCTCATCCTTTCATGGCCAGTTGATCTAATAAGAACGATCCGCTCTGTTATAACAAGGTGAAGATTCGTGCCCCAGTTCAGGAAGACTCCAGACATCGTCAAAGCGCTTGGAGAGAGAGTTGAGAGTTGGAGTGAGGACAAGCAGTACCTCAAGGTTCTTCTCAAAGATGTCCATTTCGGTCCGCTCTACATACGCAATATCCCCATATCTTTTGATTTTGACAAGACAAAATGGATGTTCGCGCGGGAGCTTGAGATAGTGCCTCCAGAAAGGATGGGCAAGCGGGAAGATTTTTACCGAATGTTCAAGAGTCTCCAGTCTGAGGTGGCTTGGAGAAGAACGGGATTTCTTAGAAAACAACCCTATTTCAGACCCTTGCCAGCATCAAGTACGATGGGAAAGAATGCCGAGGGTGAGAAGCATAGTAACAGGCTTGCAGAAGCTCTCAATGGAAATGGTGAGCTCCTCACACATATTAGAAAAACGAATATCGATGCATTATCAGTCACGTTATCCAAATACCCCAATTCGATAACGTTCATAATCCAGCTTACCGCAGCCTTGGTACGCTCCTTTGACTATGTTTCACGCGTCAACGGAATATACGATATCCTGAACCTCACTTCGAGAACGGTATCAGAGGTTTCGACAAACGTCTACCGCGATCTAAACGATTGACAAGAGTCCGCCCTAGAATGGAAGTAGCCATATAGACCTTACTATTATGGCAACGGCGCTTCCGAGAACCACCATCAGGCCTTCGCCTAGAAGTAGCCCCGCGCCCACGGATGCCTTATACCTTTCAAAATCCTGGCCAACCATCTTTTTAAGAACAATCGCCATGATACCTCCTAACAGGATTGTGAAGGCATTGGGCACCGGGGTTATGGCGCCAGCCGTGGCTCCACCAACCGAGAAGGGAATATGGAGAAAATCGGTAACTAGGAAGGCTGCGGCCATTGTTAGAAAGCCTCCAAGTATCATCGTCGGGTTGAAGATGTCGATGCTCCTAGTGATAAACATTCCTTGAATCATAGCCGAAACGGGCCAAAAGATCTCTGTTGCTGGATACATCATAGAAGGAATGGGGTTTTGCCTCCAGAAGCTTTGGGCGTAAAGGGCCGCGAGTAAAATGGCGAATGGTCCAGCTATGATCCACGCTTTCGCGTAGCTCAAGGGGGTGGTACCGGTCAGCTCAGTTACTTTGAAGTTGCCGCACCATGTCGGAGCTCCCACTGCGACTTCAACTACTAGAGGAGCGAACCATATCCCGGCGGCCCGATATCCAGAGGCTAGGAAGGTTAGTTCTCTTACGTATGGAACGTCGAAGGCTAGGCCGGCAACTGCTAGGGCTCGAGATGACATGAGGACGAACACGAACGACCACCCTAGGGATAGAACGAAGAGTATCCACAGGGGGAAACCTGGAACCAGAATTTGATTGAGAGCAATGCATCCCAACGTGCTGCCGAGGAAACCACCTAGGACAACCCAGAGAGGAACAACGGGTTTCTCCCTGCCGGTTCCTCCTCTAAGACTCCCTATTGCTTCTAGAAATATCCTTGGTCTGCGCAGTATAGGCATCACGCCCGCGGCGATTCCTGTCCCCAATAGAGGTGTTAGCCACGCGTACAGGATCGATCTTTGCCATGCGTAAGAAACTGACATTCCGAAGCTATATTCGAGAGCAAACGTTGTGAGGTTATAACGAACCAGCAGGTGATTTCCAATGAAGTATAGCGCAAACGAACCCATGAAGAGGCTTATCGAGACGTTGAAGGGTATGACTAGTCCGATTGCTAAGAAGGCTATGTCTGTCGCAACCCCGAATGAGGCTCCTGGAAGTATTCTGTGAAGGTAAAAGTTGAAGTCGGACCACGGGACCGGTATCGGCTGAAATATATATCCATAGGATTGGACGATGAAAGGCAGAGTATACAGCAGCAGGGTGTAGAATATCGAGACCATTGAGCTTAAGCTTAGTGCCCGTAACCTCTCTGGCTCTCTCTTCGTTAGGGTTATGCAAGCGTCCGTCGTGACCACCTGCATTGGGAATGGAAGTTTTTCTGATTTAGAGAACAACTGGAAAGCTAGAAGTCCAAGGGAGACATCCGCAAGTATGGCGAACACCAAGTATGCCAGACTGACTCCTATCGGAAAGTACCATGACGGATGGAAGAATGTTCTAAGGTCGAAGACAGGCGATGTTACCGGAGGTGCGTAGAACTCAGGAACTTGATTCGTCAAACCGAAAGCCATCGTTATTGGAGAATGAACGAAGTAAAGACCATATAGCCAGCCCAAAACCCACATCGACATGTAACCCACAACTCCTGTTCCTAAGAAGATTACAGCGCCTTCTTGGAGAGTTAGAGGACGCCCAGACCACCTGAACATCTCAGCGAACAATAGGAGCGTAGTCCAGCTTACGGCGACAAATAAAGCGAAGTTCCACGTCACAAGTGCGGCCCATATGAGAGCTGGCTCGAAAACGACTATCGCGTAGAGTATGGCTAGAAACGACCTTGAGGAGAGTCCTCCTGCAAGCCTTTCTTCTTCGCCAGATTCGTTCTTCTCCATTTCATCCGATTCTCCTTTCTTCATACTTCTCTCTTTCTTCCGGGGATAACGACCTCCAGACGAGAAATCTTTTTCTTACATCGTCTACGAATCTGAGGTGGGATGTGGTCCATATCGATCTGACTCCGCTCGTTCTTGTGGCGTCGATTGTGATGCTCCATCTGTCTTCCTGGACCTTGCGGTGTAGAATAATGCTGGTTTTCT
>CAZQDW010000039.1:0-9810 GCA_964592315.1 uncultured Candidatus Bathyarchaeia archaeon | reverse complement strand
TTCATCCACTGTGGCTTGATAGCCAGCTCTAGTAATCTCTTCCATCGATAGCCTTAGCCAATGCCCAAAGGAGCCTGATGCCGTATTGTCTGGATCCATCGAGCTCACACCGCTATATCCCTTCATCTTGGCAACCTGGAGGAGAATCTGCTTCGAGGCCCAGTAGTCGAGCGCCACCGGGTCTGTGCTAGCTACTATGACATTGATCCTTGAGGCAGTTGTGTAAGGCGTACCAGGGCCTGCACTTGGAACAGCGTTCACCCATATCGCATCGAGAATGTTTAGGATTGGAAATCTCGTCTCAACCATCTCGGTTCCCATGCCTCCCCTTCCGATAGTATTATGCGCACGGGCTCCGAGCTGAGCCGTCAGTTTATCAGATAAGACACCCATATAATGCTTCACAGAAGCAGTGACGCCGTATGTGCTGTGAGACTTCAAGACAGGAACATTGATTACCTTAAGCCTTTCGCTATCGTAAACCTGCTTCTGAGGGTCCCATATTCCCAATCTAAAGCTTACATGCGTGCCGAAATCGGTTCTGAATTTCGGATAAGACACCATCAAACCTGTCCTCGGGTTGGCAGTTGCATTAACAACATACCCATCTTCCATGTCACCCTCAAAGTATTCATTCGTCCTCCTAGTAGTTATCGTGTCCCAGAGATAGGTTGAGACCTTATGGGAACTAGCAAATAGGTCAACTACGCTTTGGACTGATTGTGAAGTATTCTCAGCATTGCTTCTAGCCCAATCGAAACTGCCCCCATTGCCAGCTGAACCGTACTGAGCCTGTCCATTATCGGCCACCACGATCTCTCCGATGAAACCATCAGGATGGCTCAGTATGGCTTGGATTAAAGCCTTCAGAAGGTCGGTGTTCGTCCCACCTCTTTCAGCCCATTGGCTGTTGACCTTTATTATGATGACATCATCCTTCGCGATCAGGCCCGTTGGATCCTTATTCGTACCTTTGACTGAAGATCTGTAGAAGAATAACCCGTACTTACTCATGAGGTTTATTAGCTCCTCGACCCCTTCATCGCCGCCGGACGTGCCGTTGACAACAAAGATACTCGAAGACGGCTGGAACTCTGCCAGTTTCTCTGTCAAGTTTAAGCCTGCAGGCTGGCTTTGGAGCTCTTTCTTCATCTGATATACTCCGAGCAAGACGGCTGAACCGACGATTATAGCCGACAAGAGTATTATATAGAACACCTTCTTGCTGAGTCTCGCCGAAATCTCCTTCGGAACTGCGAAGAGAAAAGGCAGGACATAAGCCGTAAGCCACATGTAACTATTCGCTGCGGCTGCCCTTTGACATGGATAAACGGCCCTAGACGGCTTAGTACCTGTTCTAAGTACGAACCATATAAGACTTAATATGCCGATAAGAAAAGCATTTCGCTGGATCTGACGAAGCAACCATCTGATCGACTCAAGAGACCAGAAAGATTTCATTACGGTAAAAATATCTGTTACCGTTTAATTAAGTGTTTCCTCATTGAATCGACTTCGAAGCTGTAAATCCAAGTTTGGACCCCATCAAAACAAGGGCTGTTTTGCCGCGCACAGGATGATCCTAGTGAAAAGGTTTTACTCGATATATATTTAACTTCTTTAAATCTGAGACAAGGTAAAGCAAAATATGCCCCGAAAGTATTATAGTCTAACTAATCTGCGATCTCGTATGAAGTTCCTTGACTCATTTTTCGGGCTAACTCACAGATTCAGGATTGTGGTTTTCTCAGAAGTCTTTCAAACCGTTACCAGCCCTCAATGGCTCTCTATTTACTTGAAGAAGGATCTCGGTGCTAGTGACGAAAATATCGGGCTTGTAAACGGCACGCAAAGCGGAGCGAACGTTCTTTTGATGCCTTTGGGAGGAGCCGTTGGGCAAAAATTCAGCAAGAAGAGACTTTATCTTCTCGGTCTAGTGTTTCAAGCGTTAGCTTTTCTCATTGCCTTTCTGGCTGAGGACTGGACCTGGGTCATTCTGATGTCGATAATCTTGGGTTGTAGTGCACTTGTGGGGCCTGGAATTTCAGCCCTTATCGGTGAAGTAACCGACAGGGCTACAAGAGCTACCGTTTTCGCTTTTGAGGCTACGATAATATCCATTGTGGTGATGCTACGTGGACCTTTACAAGGGTTCATAGCTGAGAGTGCGGGACTTCGACCTTTATATTTGGTAGGTGTTATCGGAGTAATGCTCAGTTTTTTCATCTTCTTAGAATTCTTTCATGAAGTTGGAGGAGATGAAAATAAGCTGAAGAAACAGGAGACTCAAGAACAGTCTGAGGCTAAGATCCCAAAGAATTTGAAACAACAAATCCGTCAAGTTTTTGCGAGGCCTGATTATCGGAGGAACTTCGTCGGTTTGATACAAGCAGGTGTATTGTGGCGTCTCTTCTACATTGGTCTCAGTCCATTTATTGATATCTACTTATATGACGAAATAGGCTGGAGCTTCCTTTTCTTCGGCTTCTACGGCTTTCTCAGTTCTTTCTTGACCATGGTTCTAAGGATCCCCTTCGGAAAGATAATTGACAAGTATCATCTTAGGCGAATTTTCTTCTTCGCTGGACCCGTAGCTTGGGGGTTCAAGTTTCTCCTTATGGTCTTTCTGAGAGATCCATATCATGTTGCAGCCGTTTTCTTGGTAGATTCGGTGATTGAGGGGGCTCACGAGCTGGCTGTGGGCGCACTTTGGTATGACGCCATTCCTCTCGAGGTCTATTCGATAGGGAGCGCCATTAGAGGGGTGATCTATGGAGTATCCAGTGTAGCTGGATCTCTTCTAGGGGCGTATCTTTGGGCAAATCTAGGGCCGACTTTATCATTCTATACGATATTCACAGCCGAGATTACCAGGGGCTTCTTGGCTCTTTATCTGATTAGAGACATTAAGGACGAAAAATAATCACTTTCTTTCTCCGATGCCGAAGCAGTTTCTTTCCGTTATTGAGCAGGATCCATCGCTAGGAAATTTGAAATCTTTATGAAGAAATTTTCCCTTTGATGGTTGAGACAGTAGTGCTATATAGAACGCACGCTGTGCCATTGCATGAGCCAATCCGCCAAAGAATGGGCAAACAACTACTCAACAAACTTACAGAGAAACCTCAGAAGACCAAGAATACGGTTCAAATTCCCACAATAGCAACCTTTTTTAGTTTCGTTACCTATTTTCAAAAAGCATAGAGGTTAAGATGAAGGAAGGTGATGAGTATGTCAGTCTTTGCCGTTCCCGGAGCATATGATCGTGCCATCACAGTTTTCTCTCCGGACGGGCGCCTCTTCCAGGTTGAGTATGCGCTTGAAACTGTATATCGAGGCGCCACGATAGTTGGAATTTCATGCCCAGATGGAGTAGTGTTGGGGGCTGAAGAGAAGGTTGAGTCACATCTTCAAGACCCAAACTTCAGCCAAAAGATATACGAAGTTGATGAACACCTCGGATCAGCAGTTGTAGGTTTGAGCTCTGACGCACGCATCTTGGTTGACCAAGCCAGAATTTACGCTCAGAGTAATAGGCTGATGTATGATGAGCCGATTGACATAGAGATAGTGGCCAAACGGATCGGTGACATAAAGCAGATCTATACACAGCACGCGGGTGTCAGACCTTTTGGCGTCTCAATAGTCTTCGGAGGAGTCGACAAGACAGGATGCAGACTCTTCACGACAGATCCAAGCGGCTCATACAGGGCTTACAAGGCCGTTACAGTCGGCATCGGCCGCGAAACCGTCGAGAAAATATTGAAAGATGAGTACCGTGACGGCCTCGCTCTAGAGGAAGCGATCAAACTAGCCGTCAAGTGCCTAGCTAAATCGCTCCAAACCAGAGGAGAACAACCAAAGATTAAGATAGCTGTGATTCGAGCCGATACCAAGAGACTTGAACTTCTAGCCAGTGAGAAGATAGAAAGATATATGAAGGATGCCGAAGGCAGTGAAACTAAATGAGTGAACGATACACCATAGCTAGGATAAACCTAGACGAGGAAGACTTTGAAATTTTGGTAAAACCTGAACCGGCGTATTCTTATCGTCTTGGCAAACTCACTTCTCTCTCCCAAGTCTTAGCGAGTGATACGATCTACAGCGACGCCAATAAGGGGATGAAGTCCTCTGACGAGAAGTTAAAGAAGTCCTTTGGAACATTAGACGTTCAGAAGATAGCCGACACAATCTTAAAGAAAGGCACTTTGCAGTTGACAACTGAGCAGAGAAGGAAGATGACAGAGGAGAAGCGGAGGCAGATCATCACGTTCATCTCCCGAAACTGTGTCGACCCAAAGACGAAACTTCCCCATCCTCTGACAAGAGTAGAGCAAGCTATGGGCCAGATACACTATTCCATAGACCCATTCAAGAGCACTGAAGAGCAATCCAACGAGGTTATCAAGCTACTCCGCCTGATCCTACCCTTAACCATGGAAAAGGTCATAGTGTCTGTCCAGATACCTCAACAATATGCGGGCAGAGTCTATGGAACGGTCAAAGGCTTTGGCATCATAAAGAGGGAAGAATGGCGCTCCGATGGGTCGTGGTCAGGGGTCTTGGAGATGTCGGCAGGACTTTACGCCCCCTTTCTGGATAAACTTGGGGCAGCCACGAAAGGCAATCTAGAGGCTAAAATAATTCAGTAGAGCGGCTAAGGGAATTATATTGCCAATCTTCTATGAAAATAAGCAGCTTGTAACACCTGGAGATCTGCTGGCAGAAGGCGATTACTCAGCTGGCAGCAACACCCATAAGGAAGGAAACAAGATCTATGCAAGTCGACTAGGCCTGGTAGACTACATGGAGAGAGCGGTCTCCATAGTAGCCCTAAATGCGTTTTACTTCCCATCCGTCGGCGATCTAGTGATCGGCAAGATAGCGGAAGTGAACATAAACGGGTGGACCGTAGATATTGATGCGCCCTATTCAGCGGCGCTTCAGGCTTCAGATGTCTTGAACAGGTTTAAGCCCCAAAGAGACGACTTATCAAAAATATTCGATGTGGGAGACCTCATTCTTGCAAAGATTATAACTTTTGATCGAGGCCGAGATCCCCTCTTAACAGTCCGTGACCCGGGACTGGGAAAAATAAACCGTGGTCAGATTGTCCAAATCACACCTACGAAGATTCCCCGAGTTATCGGAAGAAAAGGTTCTATGATTACTATGCTGAAGACAGAGACGGGCTGCAAAATCGTAGTCGGGCAGAACGGCTTGATACTTGTGGATGGAGAGAAGCCGGAAGATGAGAGGCTAGCCATAAGGGCGATCCATAAGATTGAAGAAGAGGCGCACACCTCAGGATTGACAGACCGCGTAACCGAGATGATAAGAAGTGAAAGAGGTGCTGCAGAATGAGTCAGTCTGCGGGGAAACTCATCGACGAAAACGGCATCAGGACAGACGGAAGAAAAGTCGATGAGCTGAGACCTATGAAGCTTTCAGTGGGGGTACTCAGCAACGCCGATGGATCAGCCTATCTCGAGCAAGGTAAGAACAAGATTCTGGCCGCGGTGTACGGTCCAAGGGAGGTTCATCCGAGACATCTGGCCCTCCCCGACCGTGCTTTGCTTAGATGTCGCTATCACATGGCACCTTTCTCTGTAGAAGAGAGGAAGTCCCCGGCTCCTTCAAGACGCGAGTTAGAGCTGTCAAAAGTCATACGCGAAGCCCTTGAACCGACGATATTTCTCGAGCAGTACCCAAGGACCTCCATCGACCTTTTCGTTGAGGTTCTACAGGCTCATGGAGGAACTAGATGCGCAGGCATAACCGTCGCTTCCCTAGCCCTGGCTGATGCAGGGATCCCTATGAGGGACCTAGTCGTGGCGTGCGCATCAGGGAAGGTGGGCGGCAAGATAGTGCTTGATCTGAACGATATCGAAGACAAGGAAGGCGAGGCCGATGTTCCGGTCGCGTTCATGCCGAACCTAAACGCGATAACGCTACTCCAAATGGATGGTTTGCTTACCATCGAAGAATTTGAGAAGGCATTGGACATCGCCATAGAGGGTTGCAGACGCACATATGCCCTTCAAAAGGAGACTCTGAAGGCCATGTACGTCGCTATCAAAGAGGGGGTAGAAGAAGAGTAATGTCTTCCATAATGGTTTCGCGGATTAGACAGAGACAGATAGCCCAACTAATCGCCAGTGGTAAGAGACTAGACGGAAGGGGATTGACCGATTACCGCGAGATAAAGGTTGAACCTGGCATCATTGAGAAGGCGGAAGGATCAGCCATGGCCTACATAGGAAGAACCAAAGTCCTAGCTGGAGTAAAGATAGAGACTGGTGAACCATTCTCTGACAGGCCAAACGAGGGTGCCCTTACTGTAAACTCAGAGTTCGTACCACTGGCTTCGCCAGAGTTTGAGGCTGGTCCCCCAGGAGAAGAATCCATAGAACTGGCTAGGGTAGTTGACAGAGGGATAAGGGAATCGAAAGCTATCGAACTTGAGAAGTTATGCATAGTCCCCGGCAAGAAGGTTTTCGTTGTCTTTGTGGATGTATATGTTCTCAATCATGACGGAAACCTCATCGACGCTGCGGCTCTTGCCTCTCTAGCGGCTCTCCTAAACACGAAAATGTTTAACTACGAAGTGCAGGATGACGAAGTGAAAATTCTTCCCGGTTTCACCCAGCTCCCCGTGGTAAACTATCCTATTGCATTAACCTTTGCAGAGATAAATGGGAAGCTGATCCTCGATCCAGGACTTGATGAAGAAGAGGTTATGGACGCCAGATTCACAGTGACCTTCGAAAAGAGCGGAAAAGTATGTGCGATGCAGAAAAGCGGGCGAGGTGCTTTCACCAAAGAGCGAATATTGGAAGCCACAAAGATAGGGCAGCAAAAGGCCGAAGAGATTAGAAGGATGGTGATATAGTTCATGGGGCGGAAGAGGCGGACTAAGAAAGTTGGCTCTACCCGTGGATTGGGCGCCCGATACGGCGTAACAGTAAGAAAACGATACATAGAAGCAATTTCAGAGTTGAAGAAACCGCAGACATGCCCTCAATGCGGATATAGAACAGTTCAACGGGAAAGCGTCGGAATATGGGTATGCGCGAAGTGCAGTTTCAAGTTCGCTGGCGGAGCCTACGTCCCAGCCACCAAACTCGGCGTCACAGCGAAACGTTCAGCGTCAAAAACTTCTTGATTATTGAAAGTTCTATGTGACTTGTAGAAGGATGATTTTGTTAACGACGTCTCGAAGACCCACGAGAAGAATCCGGACTTTCTGCAACGATCTTGAGCGATCCATCCCTGACACCTTGAAAGTCAACAGGGGTAAGATGAGCCTCCAAGAACTGGCTGAGCACACAGTTGGGAGAGGCCAAGACCGCATCATAGTCGTTGATCGATGGAAAAGTGGTCCGGGAAGTGTAAGGCTCTACAGGATCAGTCAAGGGAGACTGGTTCAAGTCCGACCTCAGATCCATATTGGAGGGATGAAGGTTCAGAGAGAGCTCGGAGAAAAGGCGAAGAAAGTAGGTTCGCTGGTAATCGCTCGAAATCCAGATGAACCTTCTCCCGAGATATCGAGGCTTTCGGAAGCGCTCTCCGATTTTCTTAATGTTCCAGTTATGAAAATTGACGAAGCCAGCTTGAACTGTGAAGCTGTGATGCAAGTCTACCGTAGCAAGCCTGAGTCTCTGAATTTGTCTTTCTTCCTCTTTCCAAGTATGGTCGAGATAGGTCCACACGTGACGATTGCGGGCCTAGTGTGGTAGATCTGATGTGGGAAGCTAAGGCGTCAATACAGATAGAGTTCTCCTCTGAAAACAGGGCAATCATTGTATTAAATGCCTTGAAACCGGAAACAAAGGAGTCACCCACACAGCGCGCCAGGGTTGATGTTAAACGTGACGGACAAAAACTCACACTCTTATTCGAAGCAAAGGACACGACGGCCCTAAGGGCTTCGATAAACTCCTATGCAAGATGGGTTATGGTTATAGAGGACGTTCTATCAATGACTGAATCTTTCGAGGCTATTTCTCAGTAGAAACATAGTAACTTAAATGAAAGGAGAGGAGATTGAAGAACTATCTGGCTCTTTTTGCCTTCAAAGTCTCTTTAACATCTGCTAAGTCTTCTTGGTGAAGGCCTAGAAGAGTTTTCGAATTGCCGATTCTCAGCCGGTTTCCATTAGTTTGAACGGATCTTGGGTTCATAAGCCAATTAAACAGTAGGCATATCAAGGTTCCCATCACATGAGGGCAGAATGTCGGAGTTGAGTGAAGATTGTTCGCTGCTGGCAAATGCTGGCAAATGCTGGAAGAAAGATGGGTGGGTAATCAGCGTCTATCGGCGCGTAGAGGACCCTTACATAACTCTCAGACTTAGAAAGATGAAAACTCGAGTTGACGAGAAACTAACCGAAACCAGAAGATTGCGCGTTAGACAATTATAGAAGCGTTTGTACGGATACTGGATTAGATGTTTTTCGATGACTTAGAAGGGATACCTTTATCTTTACATGTACTCATCGTGTTGGGATGATTCTCAAGTCAGACGAATCAGTCGACCATATTGAGAGAGGGTACGAGCGCAATTCCCATTGGATTGGATTGGCGGCTGCTGAGGGGATCGGTTTTTCATTAGAAACATTCAACTACAATGTGAGCTTATCTTTTCCTCACCCAAATCAATCACTGAATCATCAGTTGTGTTGTTGCAACTCATTTGGAAAATTCTGAAAATACCTCAGCGGTCAGATATTTCCAAAAGCATAACACCTTGTATGAAATAATCGCCAGTCTTTCTGAAATTCAGTGGCAAGGAATATCCTTGCTATTTCTCTTCTGCCGTATCTTCCAAAACCGTATGGGCAGGGGCGCGGGTGAGTATGTTTGACAGGGCTTTCTCTGCTACCGAGACGCATCTTAAGAGATCGTCGATCGTTGAGATGAACGTTCCAAGTCTTTTCTCCTCATATCTTACGTGGGTTACTACTTGTTTGTCAGATCTGGTGGTCTCCACGGAGAGGGAAGGAGGAAGATCAACGTTGTCTGGAGAGATTGCCTTTGCAACGGCTTCCGCCTGCTGTTCATCATCGTATGTCAAGAAAAGCCTAGCTTCCAAGGTTGATTCCCTTGAGATTCTCTCTTACGAGCTCGTCCATGAGTCTGATAAAGTCTAGCCTCCGATCGCATGGAACCTGAGCGCCCGCTGCAATATCGTGCCCCCCTCCCTTACCAGAGCTCCTCTCAGCTGCTACACGGATGATCTCTCCGAGGTTGAAGCCGCTTCGAATGAGTAGATCGGTTGCTCGAGCCGAGATCTTGACGATGCCTTCGTCAGAAACTATCGAGTAGGCAATCAGGGGTTTGGTCCGTTTCGGCATGTTCGATGAGAGTATGGTTGAAATCGCGCTGATCATCTTCTCTTCAATGAAGTTTTCTCCACGCACCACATAGATGCTGCCGAGCTCTTCTATGCGGTCTGGATTCTCATTCAGCCAATTGAGATACTTCACAATATTCTGCCTATACTCACTCAGCGCAGATTCAGCACGTTCAAGCGACATCCCTCTGTCGCCCATACATATCGATATGCCGAGACTAGGTTTACCAGTCCGACCGGTCGCGTTCAATAGTAGGGCAAACTCCCGTGCATCTCTAAGCGGAGTCCACGGCTCCTCATGCTTCAACGTGTAGATAGTCCCGATCAAGTCCATAGCCACATCGCTTTCAAAACCTTTCGAAGCAAGGTGACCGGCCAACGCAGAGAAAAGTTTCTTCTTTTCATCTTGTGAAAGGTCTCGTAGAGCACGCCATTTCTCCATTTTCTTTACTT
>CAZQDW010000038.1:581-9922 GCA_964592315.1 uncultured Candidatus Bathyarchaeia archaeon | reverse complement strand
ACAGAAGCAAAAGCCAGCGACCACGCCAATAAGTTAACGGGAAATTGACAACGCTCTCATCCACAGCCCCAAGAAGAGTGGAGTCTCCTTTACGAGAGGGTTGAAGCCGGCAGAGGTTAGAGCATAAAGGGCGGCCATACCGCGGAGCGAGACGAGCCGCTCGAACTCCCTTCACAGCCGTCTGAAGACTTGCGTCGCAGTTGGCACAGAACTTCGCCCTTTCAGGGTTCTTTGTTCCACACTTGGGACGCTGATCAAGTCTCAGCTTCCCTTCCTCTTCTCAAACACCCTTTACCACCTTCAATCGCCTTTGTCACTTTGCAATTACGTACATGAATCGTTTATTTTCCGAGATCAATCTCTAATTAGGTTGATTGGTTCCTCAATCAGCCCATAACCACACGTGGCACTTATGTCCATAATCGTCTCCATCGTTTCCATGCACAGGAGGAATCTCCCAATCTCATAAGGGCTGATCTGAGAATAACCCCTTCCTCTTCAATGCGTATAAGATAGCTGCAAAGAGGCATGCCGATATAGTCAGAAGAGTTAACAGCGGAGCGAGCTCTGCAATTAGTATGACGGCCGATAAGGAAGCGTTGGCAATATCTACTTGACCTTGCTCAGCATTGATCAATGCCCATGTGTAAAGTCTCTCGGCCAGTAACTTGTAGGGTTGAAGATAGGGGTCAATTCCAGCAATGGATCTCTCAGCCTCTGTGATGAGGGTTGAATATTGGTACAGATCTGCTACGTCTAACCCCCACCCTCCTAGTGCAGGCACAACCGTCGTATTGGCTGCGAGGCTTAGACAATATGCAAGTTCGTTATTGTCTTCTAGATGGCGTCCGTTCGCGAGCCTAGAGAATCTAGCGTAGTATTCTAGGCCTCCGTAAGGTTGTGCCAACCTTGAGACAACGGCGTATGCTCCAGCGTAGAGGGCACCCCAGTCTGCTGGTTGATGCGAAGGAGTCCAGCTGAGAAGAAACCCAAGGTTTCTCATGTCGCCAAGCTGCGAGACTCCGTTTTCCAGTTCCTGCCTCATCATGGAGGCACCTTCATATCCTATACCTGTTGTTGTTTCGATGCTCATGTACTGAGCCATGCCCTCATGAAACCAAAGAAGATTCTGCGGGGATATTCCTAACCTCCACAGAAAATGATGGATGAGTTCGTGCAATGCTATCGTCTCAGTGTAGCCCGTGACATACCGCGAGAAGAAAATGTTCACGTGTATGTTACCTAACTCCTCGCCCGTGAACGGGATATATCCGCCGATTGACATTAAGTATTCGAAATCTGGAATAAAGAATTCCACGCTGACTTCTTCTAGAGTCGTGTTAAAGATGTAAACGAGGTTGTCATAGGTTCTATTGAAGAGGCTCAGTATCTCCCGAGCTTGGTTCTCATATCGCGGAACGGTTTCGAAGGTGAAGATCCCCTCCTTGATTAGTAGCGGATTCGTCTTGGCGTCGGTAACCTCGAATTCAACTTGCAGACGAAGCGCATTCGAAGACAGATCGTCAAAACGTACATAGTTAGAGTTTGTGAAGCTGGGAAGATATCGGGGCGCAGCAACAGCCCTTTTCGTCTGGAAGCTTGATGGAAAGATGACCTCTGCCGTCCCTATACTGTCGGGTTTGAACCCGATCTGAGGCGAGTAGAAGATTCCGCTTGGCTCTACTATCATGGCTCCCGAGGTGAAATTGAATTTCAGGATCAACTCGAAGTGACCCTCGGATTGAAAAGAGAAATCTAACACTCTGTAAAAGTAGTACTCAACGTTCACTTTCTCTCCCGTCGGGCTGTAGCTGAAGTTGAGTATCCTGCCGTTCCTAGTGCTGTTACTCAGCTGGAGGAATTTTGGCACAACAACCCAGGAAGATCCGGATCTCTTGTCGCTGGTATAGTTGATCGTGACTTGAGCATAACCATCTTCATCCAGGAGAAATCTGTAACTGTAGGAGTCGGGTTCTTGAGGGGACCCGAAGTCCAAGACGACAACAAGGTCCGCTGTTATGGCGACCACCAGGATGATGAGTAGAATCGTAACAGAGACCTGGCGAGAAGCAAGCCTAAGACGCATGTATGGAATCCCCACATATATGATGTGTCAAGATTCCCTAATACCCTTTTCCTTGCAAGTGTAGGCGAGAAATTGGGGTCTCAGAACCCCAGGAATTAATCGTAAAAACGATAAACCCAACCGAGCCTATCATGGTCCTTCCGAGCCAAGAACCGAGGACCCGGAGCTAAGGCTTTACGATATCTCCAGTTCTGAGAGAATCGATGATTGCCAGAGCAACCTTCAACGAGTTCATTCCGTCTTCGCCAGTTACCAGAGGCTTCTTGTCAAGGATGATGCATTCTATGAAGTGATTCAGTTCCTCCTTCAAATCGCCGATCAAACGGTTGTGGACTATGGGCCAGTGAATCATGTCTGGGCATCCGTGTCCAGTCTCAGAGAAGATGTTCAACCCCTGGTCGTACACGTCGACGTAAACCGCGCCTTCCGTTCCTGAAACGTGCAGTCGAGACTCCAGAGAATATTGCCAAGTCATGGGGCGAGACCAGTTGACCTCAAGAGAAGCTGTTACACCAGTTTTGAATCTCATCAACGCTGAGATGACGTCCGGCATCCCCTTGTCCTTGAACATCTTCATCGTCGCTTCAGCGTAGACCCTTTCAACTTGACTGTTCACGTACCAGTTTATCAAGTCTATGTCGTGCACAGACATGTAGAAAAGAGGATGGCTCCACTCCGCCACCCTTTGGGGAACCAGAATCCTCGTCGCTCTTCTGGCCCAGACCGAAAGGATGTCGCCAATAGCGCCCGAATCAACCTGCTTCTTGCCTTCGGCGTATCTCGGGTCGAAACGGAGGAGATATCCCACCATAAGTTTTATCTTGTTTTTTCGTGCCGAATCAACGATTGCAGTGGCATCCTCGATCGTATGTGCTATAGGTTTCTCCACTAGGACATGTTTGCCTGCCTCTGCGGCCACTACGGCGGGTTCCTTGTGGTGGAACTCGGGCGTGGCCACGGATACCGCGTCAATCTCTTCCTTCTCGAGCATCTCATGAACAGACGTATGCCATGATCTGGCTCTATATTTTTCCGCAACGTATCTCGCTCTCTCGGCGTTCACGTCGACGATAGCCGTTAACTCGGCCAGTAGGCTTTCCGAGTAAACTCTGGCATGATTTTCGCCGAAGAAACCTGCTCCCACAACGCCAACTTTAACCTTTTCCATTTTGACACCTTTGGCTAGAAATATGGCTTTTGATACTTTAAGATTTCAAAGACTGGAGAATTACGGTGTCAATGTAGAAGTGACGAAAGGTTTTTCAGGGATATTCATATCTCTAATGGAACTTTTCAATGATTTTTTATTTCAGAAGTGTGAATATCTGGTAGGCGAGGCGTATTTGGATTGGAAGATCTATTGGAGTTCTCTCTTAACTATGCGACTGGCTTAGGTGCGGATTACACGGAGGCAAGGTTTCAATCAGATATTGGCGAGTCAATCATACTGAAGAATCATATCCCAGAGGCTTCTCTGTTCCACGAGAAGAAGGGGATCAGCATACGAGTGGTCTTCAAAGGCTCACTGGGCTTCGGATCGACAAGCAAAATCACAAGGAGAGAAGCGAGAAATGTTGCGAAAAGGGCTTTCAACATTTCCAAGGCCGCGGCAAGAGTTCTGCATAGAGGTGTTGCGATGGGAGGAGGCGACCTAGGAAAAGGGGACGTTACTGTAAAACCCCGAGTCAAACCTAGCTACGTGGATGTCGACTCCAGGATCGAATTACTAAGAGAGGCTGACATACGGGCTGAAGAAGCCGCCAAGGAGGCGGGAGCTAAGCTTCCAGCCAGATTTTTCACATTGGACACACGCAATACAGAGAAGATCGTTATGACGAGTGACGGCGCCAAAGTCTCTAGCAGCATACCGAGAGTTGCCCTCTTCGCCTTTTTGACGGCTTACGACCCCGAAAAAGGGACCGCACAGAGATACCTCAATCTCGGGGAAGCCGCGGGTTGGGAAGCTGTAGAAAGATGGAACCTATGCAAACTCATGAATGACGAAGTGTTCTCTCTAGCCAAGACCCTAAGAGAGGCTAAAAGCCCACCCAAGGGCGAGATGGACATCGTGCTGGGACCGGAGGTTGTCGGCATAGTAAGCCACGAGTCTAGCGGTCATCCGGGAGAGGCCGACAGAATACTTGGAAGGGAGGCTGCGCAAGCCGGGGAAACCTATCTGAAGAAGGATTCCACAGGTACGCGCGTAGGTTCATCCTTTGTGAGTGTCGTTGACGATCCGACGATTAGGGCTTCCTTTGGCTTCTACTTGTATGATGATGAGGGCGTTAAGGCTAGGAAGAGAACCCTCATAAAGGAGGGTGTGATCAATGAGTTTCTCCAGAACCGGGAAACTGCAAGCGTCTTCGATACTCAAAGTAACGGTGCATCTCGGGCGACCACATACGATAGGGAGCCGATCGTTAGGATGGCGAACACCTTCCTCGAACCTGGAGACTACTCGGTAGATGAGCTTATTGAAGGGGTTAAGGATGGTGTTTACATCAAGAACTTTATGGAATGGAATATCGACGACCGTCGCTTCAACCAGCGTTATGTCGGACTTGAAGCTTACAGGATCGAGAACGGTGAACTGAAAGAAAGGGTTAGGAACCCAGTACTTGAGGTAACAACGGTTGGGCTATGGTCAGCTGTCGACGGCGTTGGAAGGGACCTAGAGTTTCAAGCCGCCTATTGCGGAAAGGGTGATCCTATGCAGGCGATACCGGTCTGGACTGGAGGGCCTCATGCACGATTGAGAAAGATCAAACTTGGAGGTGCGTGATATGAAGGTAGAGATTCCACAGTATGTTGTCAAGTACGGCTTGGAGCAAGGCGCAACAGATATCGTGGCGAGTTTGATCGAGTACGAGAAAACGATGCTCCGATTCTCGAATAACGAGATCACAGTATCCAAAAACTGCCGTGAAGCAGTAGTCAACATATTCCTGATGATAGAAAAGCAGCGAGCAGGCTCAACAATTCCTTTGGGACCCAAAGGGACACTTGAGTCTGAGGTCAAAAGGCTCATGAGCATGGCGAAGATTACCCCGCCGGCAGACATCTATGCTCCACTGCCAGAAGGCCCCTTTAGCTACGATCAGTCGCTCCTAAAATCACCGGTGATTCCAATCAACCCGAACAGACTGGTGGGTTTTGTTGAAGAAGCTATAGATGAGGCGCGCGAAGCGGGAGCTGAGAAGGTCGCGGGTTCTCTCACAGCTACAAGGGCTCAGATGAACCTCGCGACTTCAGGGAAAGTGGATGTGATTCAAGAGAAGAGAAGCCTTGAAATCTCCGTAAGAGCCTTCGCATCCGATGTTGCTTCAGGCCACTTTGTGTCCATAGCTGAAAGCCAGAGTGATTTTAGGCCTGATGAGGCTGGAAGAATGGCCGGAGAGATAGCGAAGGCATCTTTAGACCCAAAACCTGGGGAGTCGGGCGCCTATACCGCTCTCTTGGGTCCTCTGGTCTTCGCAGATCTGGTTAACCAAGTTGGCATTCTTTCCTCAGCGTTTCTGGTTGATGCGGGACAGTCCTTTCTCATCGATAAGATTGGTTATGAGGTTGCTTCTGAAAAGTTTACTCTGGTAGACGATCCTACTCTCAAAGGAACTTATGGTTCCGGGGGCTTCGATGATGAGGGCATCCCAGCCAGAAGGAATACAATCGTTGAGAAAGGGATTTTGAAGACTTACCTGCACAACAGCACAACGGCCAAGAAATTCAAAACGGAGACAACTGGCAACGCAGGGCTGATTCAGCCGCTTCCCTGGAACCTCGTTGTTGACCCCGGCGCCAAAACGTTTGAAGAAATGTTGGCGGAAATCGATGACGGAATCTATATCACGAACGATTGGTATCTCAGATATCAAAACTATCAGACAGGCGACTTCTCCACGATCCCGCGAGACGGCATCTTCAGGATCAGGCATGGAAGGATAGAAGATCCCATAAGGGAATTAAGGATAAGCGACAACATGCTCAGGATCTTCAAGAACATAAGAGAACTGAGCAGAACACGCTTCTGGGTCAAGTGGTGGGAGGTTGAGGTTCCGACGCTTACACCCTATGCTATTGTTGAAGATCTGAACCTCACAAAGTCGACAATGTAGATCTTTTTGGGTTTCAGCCACACTCAAATGTCTTCTTAACCGTCTCAAAAACAATTTCCTTGTCTATTTTGCTCACTCTGATGATGTGGTATGGCTGGGAGAACGCTTCAGTCACTATGCAGCCTTTTCCGGGGTAAGTTTCTTCTACCTTAACAATCACCAGGTTTCCCTTATCGATGACCTCTTTGATCTCTATCGCGTGTCCTCCGGTTGGGAACTCTCCCATGAAGACTGCTAGAACTGTGGTATTCGAAAAGTCCACTTTTGGAGGAGAGGGTCTGGGATCGCGAATACTCATGTGCTGGTTCCATGCCTTCGTCCATTCCTCGTCGTCTTGTATGACGTATTGTGCTCGTTTCCTATGTCCAGAATAGTAGCCTTTCGAAATGCTTTGGAAATCCATTTGACTTCCAGCTGGAAGATTACTCCCTTTCTTAAGGATTTCAGCACTAGCTATTTTTACGTTTCCTAAAGGTTCAGCCCTCACGACAGCTCCCGGCTCAACCTCATCGTAGATGCCCTTGTCAACCATGTAGGCGATCGTCGTCCCACTTTTGAAGCCGTTGACTGAATCGTCGGTGATCAGCCATAGAGATACAGTATACCACTCGACAGGCCTTCCGTCTCCGTCCATCCCTATGCCTAATTTCTTATGATCCACTATCCCAATAATACGTTTAGGCGTAGCCATGAGATAGACATTCAGCCCGACGGAAACGGCAAGAGCGACAGCAAGGACAAGGGGGACTATTCCTTTCAAATGATCACGTCATTGGAAACTTTCCTTCAATTAAAGGAGACGAATGGCAGTTATTTAATACTACAGGTTAGAACACATTCGTTCTTGACTTATCCAATGTTAGCGCGCGCTTAAAGGATTGTAGGAGTAGCCCGTAAAAGAGCAGTCGCGATCGAAGTCACCAGTCTTCTGGAGAATGGTTAGTTTACAATGAGTGAAAATCTTATCTTTCAGAAGGCTAGTCACATTACTTATCGTGTCTGTGACATCCAAATCTGGTGAAACGTGATGTCTGTTGCCGTGATAGGAGCCGGAGTGATTGGGACTGCTCTAGTAAAAAGCTTATTGAAGAGCCGATATGAAGGGAAGATAATAGCTACGGACTTACGCTTTGAAAGGTTAGCGGAACTGAAGAAACTCGGCGTGGCAACAACAAGCGACAATAAGGAAGCTGCCAAAGAAGCTGCAGTAACGATCATATGCGTAAAGCCCAAAGATGTTGTGAAGGTCTTGGCAGAAATGAAAGACGAAGTTAAAGGGAAGCTGGTGATCTCGTTTGCGGCTGCCGTAAGATTAAGCATATTGAAGAAGATCGTTCCCGAAGCCCATTTGGTGAGAGCAATGCCTAACATAGCCATCATGGTTCAAGAATCCTTAACAGCATACAGCACAGATCCAGAGATGGCACCAGAGGTCAAAGGAAAGGCACAACAGATCCTGAGCAAACTCGGAAGATTCATCGAGGTGGAAGAAGGATACATGGACGCGATTACAGGGTTAAGCGGATGCGCGCCGGCCTACCTCTCAATCATACTTGAAGCCTTAACCTACGCAGGCTTAGAGGTTGGACTGCCCAGAGACTTAGCGCTCCTCTCGGCGGCCCAATCTATGATTGGAACGGGAAAACTCGTCTTAGAGGCAGAAAAGCATCCCGCGGAAATACGAGACATGGTTACGACACCCGGAGGCGTCACCATTGAAGGCTTACGAGAACTGGAGAAGGTTCCGATCAGGCACGCTTTCATGAGGGCCATCAAAGCCGCAACAGCCAAATCGAGAAGAATATCTCAAGCCTCGATGAGAGGACAAGCTAAACCTTAGAGAGCATCATCGAATGGTTCAATCTAAATTATGAGCGTTTTGGAGCTCTACTTACGAGTTTCGCCCCATAGGTATGTGTCTGTCATAGTCTTAGTCATGATGTGTCTAATCTAAATAGCAGTGCAAACTTGCCAGTTACAGTGGTGATTGAAGTATCGTAGTGGTTACGAGGAAGTATCAAGTCACTATCCCCCGAACGGTTCGCGAGGAGCTGAACATGAAGGTCTGAGACGATGTGATCTTTGTGAGGGAGGACGATTGCGGGTATCGTCTAGTAAAGGTTCGCGACTCTTCTAAGAGTTCTGCGAAGCGACTTTGAGAAGGAAACTTTTTCACTGTATGGGTGATCTTAAGTGGTCTCGATCAGCCACTCTCTCAGCAAGTCCTCTGGAAAATCGTCAACCATCCTCTTCATGGTTTCCTCCGTTAACCTCTCAACCTCTTTCTTGCAGAAGAGGCAGTAGAATTTTCCGTCTACACCTTCCTCAGTCAAGAGGGGGGTCTCACAGTGCGGACAGATCAGTTCTCCGTCCCGATATATCGGTGGCTTTGGTTTCTTTAATGTGGCTCGCCCCTCTTCATCTTACGTTCAACCGATTCTTTATAGTGGTTCAGGAGGCTTGTAAGGTTTTCTTCCTCAGCCCTTCTGCCCAAGTAGCTCCAGTCTAAAACGTTGAATTGAGTACTCAAGGTAGATATGATGTCTTCAAAGTCATGGGTGCTAGGCCTTCTGGATTTGAGCTTCATTATGATGTAATCTTCAGGAGAAGGAATCGGCACCTCCTCTCCGTTCAAAGCCACTATCCTTACCCGTTCTTCAGATTCGCTGTCGAAGTCGAAGCCTACTTCACTTGGACGGAGAATTATGTCAACCAACGATCGCGTTTCCATGTCCCTCACTTTGATGAGCCTCAAATCCAAGAGGTCCATTGCAGAACTTATCCTATGCTCATATTCCAACGAATAAACCAACGCGTACTTGCTACTCTTCAAGAGTTTGAAAAGGTTCTCCGCCCCTTTCTCGTCTATAGACACCACGATGTCAACATCTCTGGAGTACCTTTCCCTGCCGTAGAACTGAACGGGAAAGGCCCCGGCCAACACGTATTTTATGCCACATTTTCTGAACTCTCGAACCAGACCAATCGCCGTTTTCCTAGTTGAAGGGGGAATAAGTTCTCCCCGGTAACTCACGCTTCGATTCGACCCAACCCTTGGTTCAGATTTCGTGCGGCGCTTTCCTTTCACCACCTTCCCTGCTGAAACGCGTCTTTTTTCAGCATACCCCAAGTTCGAGCGCTTC
>CAZQDW010000038.1:0-571 GCA_964592315.1 uncultured Candidatus Bathyarchaeia archaeon | reverse complement strand
CCCTGCCGTAGAACTGGACTGGAAATGCCCCTGCCAGTACATACTTTATCCCGCACTTTCTAAATTCTCGAACAAAATTTATCGCCGTTTTCCTAGCTGAAGCAGGAATCAGTTCTCCCTTATAACTCACGATCCGCTTGGGTTCAGCCCTCGGTCCAGTTTTACAGCTTCTCTTCCCCTTAAGATTGCACTTTGGGCTTGAAACGCCCTTTCTTTCAGCATACACTAGATTCCGCTGCTTCCTATAACTCATTTCGCCTCAGGAACAAATAATTGGGGGGACAGAATTTTAAGGTTTCCCGCTTTCTTTGATGCCTAGTTTTCCGAGTATCCTTTTCTCGGTCGAACGGACAGCTTCTCGCCTGTAAGGGTTCAATGGGAATTGATAGGTGACGTATGTATTAGAGACTTTTCTGACTTCAGTTCTTGAATCTGCCGAAACTAAAGAACCGCACCGAATCGAACGATGATGTTCGTTAAGCTGAAACCTTGTCCGACTTTGCCAGTTCTTGGAGTCTCTTTACGCCGTCTATCCCCCTTACAAATTCGACTACACTCTTCGGAATCAGAT
>CAZQDW010000037.1:8078-9937 GCA_964592315.1 uncultured Candidatus Bathyarchaeia archaeon | reverse complement strand
GTGCGTTAAGGGAAGATAGAGTACCCATAACCTTTTTCATAAGCCAGATCGTCTACGGTGTGGCGGCCGTGGGAGCTGTTAGCATAGGAGCTGCGTTGTGTGTACTCCTAATGACGGCCCAGATCGTTGCTATGGTCTTCTCAAACTACTTGCTAAAGCAGCAGATCGCCTTCCTAGGGGTGTAAAACCGTGGTCGAAGTAGTGTTGAAGGGTATAACGAAAAGGTTCGGCAAAGTAGTCGCAGCCAGCGACGTAAACTTAAAAATCGATGATGGAGAATTCTTCACTCTTCTAGGTCCAAGCGGATGCGGGAAGACGACCACCATGAGGATCATAGCTGGTCTTGAACAACCAGATGATGGAAGAGTGTACTTTGACAGCAAGGACATAACAGATGTCCCCCCCTACAAGCGGAACACAGGTATGGTCTTCCAAAACTATGCTCTGTGGCCCCACATGTCTGTCTCCGACAACGTAGCCTACGGGCTTAAAGTCAGGAAGATTCCTAGAGTAGATGTGAACAAGAGGGTCTATGAGGTTCTGAACCTCGTGAAATTGGGCGATTTGGCGGGAAGATTTCCTTCCCAGCTGAGTGGCGGGCAACAGCAAAGAGTTGCCTTGGCGAGGGCGCTTGTCATAGAGCCTGAGGTCCTCCTTCTGGATGAGCCTTTGAGCAACCTCGACGCAAAGCTGAGGGTTGAGATGAGGGAGGAGATCAAGGAGTTGCAGAAGAGGCTGGGGATAACGACGATCTACGTCACCCATGATCAGGAGGAGGCTATGGCTATCTCAGATAGGATGGCGATCCAGAATAAAGGAGCCATTCAGCAGATCGGAAGTCCAATTGATGTATATAACAGACCCCAAAATATCCTTGTAGCAACATTCCTCGGACGTGGAGTCTTGCTTGAAGGTGTCATTGAGAGGATAGAGGAGACCATCAAGGTCAGGATAGGCGATTTGATCCTAAACGGCGTTTCTTCTGTGAATACAGAGATAAAAGAAGGAGACAAGGTTGCGTGTGTATTAAGGCCGGAGAAATTCACGCTGGAAGAACCGAGAGACCCCTCAAACATGTTCGAAGGTGTGACGGAGTGGACAGCTTTCGTGGGTCCACATAAACAGGTTAAACTTAATGTGGGTAATGTGGGGTTGCTTGTTGATGTTGCTCCTGATGCCGAGACCTCTGTAGGGTTGAAGCTAAGAGTCTATATATCTCAAAAGGACACAATAGTCCTACCGTTGGAGGAGGCTTCATGAAAGGACTAGCTAAAGAGAACTTCTCAAGACTTGTCCTCATGGGAATACTGCTGTTACTGATTGTTCAGTCCATCGCCATCCCATATCCTTCATTCTCACAGCAGACCCAGGAAGTCAAAGTCTACACCTCCCCCGTCAGCTATCCTCTTCCCACGGTCCCCGAGCCTGTCATAGTCGGCAGTCCCCTTAGAGTTAATGTAGAGGCTGGTTCCGGGGCGGGAGGATGGGCTTTGAAGCTGGTATCCGACTATGGTTCATCTTTTCTCACAATTATGAATAGTAGCTACGCTGGGGCTTTTGGGTGGACGCTCTTCTTTGAAGTCCCCGCAAGCCTCCGTTCAGGACTCTATTCTTTGAACATAGCATATAGCGCTGGGGGAAGCACAATCAACTATACACAGTCGAGGAGCGTGTGGATACTAAATGAATGGCCTGAGAGGCTCAAGATAAGCCAGATTACGGATATACACCTACCTGAGGGGGGGAATCTCTTCGCCACCTATGTCTACGAGACCAACTTGATTCAGCCAGACATCGTCGTTGGTACAGGGGACATAGTGGATCAGGAGAGCATCGCATCAGCTTGGGTGTATCTCCAG
>CAZQDW010000037.1:0-7978 GCA_964592315.1 uncultured Candidatus Bathyarchaeia archaeon | reverse complement strand
CAAGGCTTCTATGCGAGTTCCAGACTCATTGAAATTGATGTGAAAGGAAACATCAAACTAGACGCATATGCAGAGAAGCGCATATTTAACCCGCCGAATGCGATACCCGTTGGAAACGTCATATACTACTACAGGTCAGCCAACAATGGCAGCGAGACAGCGGTATCAGCGACAATCATCAACAGACTGGAGCAAAAACTAACAGGTGTGAAGTTAGAGTTCTATGTAAATCCAAAATGCAGTGTCAACGATTATGCCTTCTATTCGACCAAGCCCACCCGCAGCGAGACGCTATCCACAAAGAAGGGATACCTTTTCATCACCTATGTAGATGTGCCACCTCGGAGCATACTCCACCTAACCTTAGCAGCGACCAAGGACGTAGAGGGACCAAGGATTAGGACCGAGATTCTAGGGGAGATTAAAGAGGAGAAGCCTATTCCGCTGAAAATTGAGGTAGCGGATGCAGGGTGGGGTGTAAGAGATGTGGAAGTCTCATACTCAACTGATAAGGGAACGCCTTGGACTAAGATGGATCTACCTCTCACAATGCGGGTAAACAGGGATGAATCTGTCCTACAGTATCCGATCGTGGAGTATGCGGTCTCCATCCCTGGACAGGTAAGTGGCACTAAGCTGATGGTTGAAGTCAAGGCATTGGATTTCGCTAACAATTCTAAAACCTATCAAGCCACCTATGCTATCGGCCCCCCAACCTATACCCTGAGGGTTGAGTCGTCACCCGTTGTTGGTGTACCCTTCACCCTCGACGGACAGGGCAAGACGACCTTATATTCAGCGGTTCTCAAGACGGGAAACTATACGGTTGTTTTGCTTACAGAGGTCACTGTCGCTGGGACGACCTACAACTTTGTGCGGTGGGGAGATGGGCTGACTACCACTACGAGGACTATAAACTTGAAGGGGGACACGACCTTGACTATTTACTATGAAGTGAAGGCGGGTATGCCTCTGTGGCAGATATCAGCCATCGCAGCGGTAGTCATAGCGATTGTCGCTATAACACTTCTTAGGATGAGAAAGATAATCTAACCCAACTTTTTTAACAGTCTTTGTCAGCAAAGATAAGAAGCCCATGATAGTCTCTGCAAAGGGCATCAATTAAAAAAGGAGTGATTGTGACCTAGCCAGTTTCACATTTAAAGCTCACACGTCGCCTGATTCCTTTATCTTCGTGTCCTCGTAGGGGGCTGCGACTCGTCTGTAGTATTCTTGTTTGATGCATTCTAAGACCCCTATGGCTCTGTTGAGGTGGAAGTATCGGAGGGGGTAGACTTCTTTAAGCATCTTAGTTACAACATAGTTCACCTCCCCATCTATCTCCTCCACAGGCAGAGTCTTTAATATGCCGATCAGCTCTTCGAGGACCTTATCATATTTTGTCCTCTTCTCTGGTTTTATGTAGGGCAACCTTCTCAGACCTCCATCAAAACTATAATTGATTCGTTGATATAAAGACCTTTAACACTTCTCTGTGCACCGAGACCGAGGGATTTTACTATTTCTTTCCCATCAGTCGCGCTGTGATTTGGTAGTACCTGAGGGTTTTGGTCCTCTGAGCCAGCCTAAGATTCCGAGTTCTTTCGCGATAATTGTTACAGGCTCGGGTTCACAAGACTTGTATTTTCCTGAATTGTCCAGATATAGAATTCTTGGTTTCAACTGATGCATCCCCTTCGCGATTGGCCTGAGCAGTATCCTGACTTCTTCGGTTCGCAGGGGAGCCAGGCTTTTCCCCTTCATGTCGAGGTAGCTGTCATTAACACGGTACATTGGGGGCTTTTCAACGAGCTCAAATCCTTCAGGTATGATGCCCTCAACTTTCACGAGCTGAGCTGCTGCTCGGCCCACATTGACGAGTTCGATCTCCAGGGAGGCGTTTTGCCCCAGCTCGATTTCCTGCTGACGTGGAATCAGGTTCGCCAACACATCTGACTCTTCGAATCGTTCAAGTCCTACGGCCTGTTCGTGGCTTTGAGTCGGTGCTGCGAAGCCTGTTGTGGCTGAGGCTATAGCGGGGGCTCGAAAAAATTCGGAGAGTGAAACAGCTATTTCTCTGTCTTCTCTGACAATTTCTAGGAGTTTTTGAACCTCCTCGGCTTTTGCTGGGAGCCTTGCCTTGATGTAGGAGCCTGCGGAGGTCTGCAGCATGGTTTCAGCCATCTGGTAGGACTGTGCCTTCTTCGCGGGATCGACTTCGACCTGTGCTTGGTACATGTAGAAGTAGGCGTCGAGAAGTCTGCTGGTTGCTCTTGAATACTCGGATGTGGTTCTGAAGCCGGCTCTTAGATACTGTGTCGTTGCAGCGTCCAGGGACTTCTTCGCTGCAGAGAACAGCTGAGGGTCTTTCGTGGCTTCGAAGCCGGTCCCTGCCTCCAGAGCCTTGCACATGTAGCTGTTGGCCTGAGCAAGCGCAGTGGTCCGCTGGTCCACTGCGTTTTCGACGGTTTGCGTAAAGAGGTCAGAGGCTTCCCTGTAGAGGCTTGGCGACGACTTCTGTTCTGCCTGCATCATCTTGCTCCAAGCGCGGCACAGTAAGATTATCGGTTTCAGTTCCCGACGCTCAGATTCCTGCTCAGCCTTTTCCGCCAGCTTCTCGAATCGGTCGGCGGCGGCATCGTATCTCTTGGAACTAGCTGCGGCGTCTCCTTGCCCACGGGATATTTTCGCTTCTTCGAGGACTGCTCTGCTTAGGCAGTATTCACGTTTCAGATCCGAAGCCTTTGCTAGCGCCTCAGCGCTTTCCCGTTCTTCTCTCGTCTGTGTCTTGGACAATCTGCTCAGGATGGATGACCTTGCTTCTCCGAACCTTTGTGAAGCCAGCTGGAAGGCGTCTCTCGCTTCTTCAGTCTTCTCGTTTCGACTGAGTGCTTCTCCATCTTCGAGCCGTGCCCAAGCCGAGTAGTTCGCGCTGAGTTGGTTCCACTGACCGGTGTCTTTCAGGAGTTCTGCAGCCTTGCTAAAGTGATGGGCTGATTCTTCATACTGTGTGTGACTGTGGCATTCCCGTGCTTCTTCAATCTCGGACCAAGCCAGCATGTAGCCAGCATAGTCTCGATAGAATTCTTTGAGCTGAGGAATCTTCTCCGCGCCTTCGGCATACTTTTCAGAGGCTTGCTTGAAGCTCCCAGCCGCCTTAGTGAAATCCCCAAGGGCGTCCTGAACCTTTCCCAGTTCCCAGCAGCACTCCGCGACTCGGGTCACGAGACCCAGCCGCGTCGCGATGTCTATCCCCCTCTGAAGCACCTCAACAGCCTTTTCGAGATGGGCCTCCTCCTTCGTCAGAGAATACAGACGCACAAGCAACCTAGCATGCTGGGGATAGCGAGGAGCCATTAATGGGGGCCCATATGGCTCCCTTGTTTCCACCCTTTCCTGTAGCCGATCGAATTCGAGAGCTCTTGCGTAGGATGACATGGCTTCTTCCGAAATCCCTATCTCGGTGCTGACATCCTGTGCAAGACCAGCGAGTTCCGCTTTGACATCGCCCCATTCGTAGCACATCTGCGCTTGCGTCCAATACCAAGACGGAGTGAGGGTTCTAGACTCAGCCATGTAGGTCAAGGCGTTCTGAAGCATGGTTTTTCTTTTCGATGGGTCTGACTCCAACTTCGCTCTAGCCGAATATGCACGACCGAGATAACCAGTAACGGACAGATCTCCCCAATAGTCCTTTGCCATTTGGAGACTCTTCGAGCCTATGTCCAGTGCCTTGTCGTAGAACTCCCGTTTCTTTTCCAGATCCACCTCGTAGTTGCCCCGCAGGTAGTAATAGAAAACGAAGCCCCAGGGAGGATAAATCACACCCGCGCCTGTCCTGTTGCCATACCATGAGATGATCGAGCAAAGGGGCTCTAGGCTATAGAGGTATTGTCTATATTCGCCCAGTAATCTCGTGATCTCATCAGGATCCTCCAGAGACGATACGCCATGTCCGCGCAAAATCATTTGTGAGACCGTTGCCTGGATTCTCAGGTGGAGATCCTGCGTCTGTTCCCCACATTGCTGGGCTACGTCTTTGTGCTTCAGGCGCTCTTCCTGCGATAGAGCATGATAACCTAGCTCGCAACTGATCTTCCCCTTAAGGTAGACATCACCCACGGTCTCTGCGAGCGCCAGTCCTTTCCCGAGGAATTCTCTCACCTGACTCCTAGCACTTCGCAGCTCATCGGGATCTTCGATCAGATTCTCAATCTGCCTCAGCAGACAGATACTCAATGAGAAATAGGACCTAGCTAGAGGCGTTTTCGCCTCAAGCTCAGAGAGAGCTCCAACAGCTCTCTCCCCCCAAATCAGCCCCTTCTTAAGGCCGGTCTTCCAAACCTCTCTATCCAGTCTGCAGTCGTTAAATCTGTCAAAGGCATCCGGCATCAGGCCGTAAGTCTCGCCAAACTCAAGCTTCTCGCCAAGGCTTAGGAAGCCTTCCAGCGCCTGTTCCTGCTTACTGAGCCAGTCCGCCATCAGCTCGTTCTTCCCAGCAGGCGTCGTCGCAAGCCAGTGACGGAGGAAACTGACATTGGCCGCACACCGAGAAGCCCACGGCAACCTGTCTCCAAGCTGTGCATAGGATGCCTCGGCCAGCGTGTAGACTTCGACGGCGGCACGCATCTTCTCAATAAACTCGTCACGCGTCTTAGCTTGGAAAGCTCCCCGGTGAAGACAATATCCAACCCTCTCTTGGTATGTCGCAGCTTTGAAAGGGTCTCCAGTCTCGTGAGCCTTCTTCACAGCGTCTTCGTAGGTCGTCGCTGCAGTCATCCATGCGTACCTCTTCTCACTTGCCTCGGCATTCCTTAGAAGGGTTTCAAGAGACGGGGACACAGTCATGGCGAGTTACCATCTGTACAGTGATTCACAGAATTTAAAAGATGTAGGGTCTTCTACAGGCAAGGCATACATGGAAAAATGGCGCGTCTAGGGAATGAATCGTGTCTTATCCTTCTTTAATCTTGAATAATCGGTGCATTGAAGTTAAGAAACAGATTTAAATCTTGATTTGAGATGACTAGTAACTGAGGGCAGAAATGTCCCAGCGAACTAGATTGTTCAATCCTAGTTCAGTTGCGATCTCAATTCTCTTTTTGTTCCCGGCCCTAACTTTGGGAAGTAAGAGCCCTCGAACCTATGGCTGGGAAAGAGAAGAAGAGAGGGAGGTTGTTGCACCCAAGTCCAAGATAGGTGATACTGTTTCTGGATCGGCAGTTACTGTTGCATTATACTCTGTTTCAAAAACCAACGGAAACTGGTCAATTCCTCAGACAATTTTAGAAGATAAAAATTTACTAGATATGGATTTGGCAGTAGATTCAAAAGGTAACTGGCATTTAGTTTACACTACAGTATCCTATTTTTGGTCAGGAGAGATAGAATATGAGATAACTGTTGTGAAATATCTGAATAGCAAATCTTCTACTTCTGAAGCTATCGACAAAGCTACATATATTTATGATAAATCTACTCATAGTGTGAGTGGTAGTTGCATACGTGGTCCTAGGATTTCTATCGACTCAGATGGCAAAATTCACGTGGTGTATAGATATGGATTTGGAAGCGGAGATACTTGGTCTGAAGTAATCAAATATACAACTAAACAGTTTCCAAAGTTGATGACAGTAATCCCTGGCATAAATGACCATGGTGAAAAGATGGTTAAGGGAGCTAAATCTATGTTCGGAGATGATGATGAATGTATCATAGATATTTGTGAAAGCTCAGATCCAAATATGTGTAGAGAAGGAAGTACAAACTGTCTAAAAAATCCTTCGCCTGAAGAAGTCGGCCAAAAGGTCAAGGAAATCACAAAGAAAGCTAAAGAAAAGGGGAGGGACATTATCGTCAACATAGATATGGATTTGGAAAATTATTGGTGGGAATACTTTATCCCAATTTTCAACAGGTGGCAGCGTTCAGTAGAATGGGCTGGTAGAATAGCCAACATAGTATCTGAATCTTTTACAGAAAATAACCCTATTGGAGATCGCATACTGTATGCTCATAGCGCAGGTGCTGATGCCGCCTATCGTAGCATAGAGCAAAAGTCGGGTGAAAGGATGTATGATAATCTCAATCTGCTAAATGGGAGAACACCTGCATACTCACTGAAAACATCTCTCATACAAAATGGTTATCAATGGTGGCAGATCAAGGTTTTTACAAACAAGAGAGATTTACCCGCTTCCCGCCGGTCAATTTCAAATTACATAGCAGCAAAACAATTTGCTGGCACAGCCTGGGTACATCTCCATTGTGATGACGAAAGACTTAATTTCTCTAACGGACACGGTTGGCTTAGAGATAACATCTCAACAACCACCGAATTTGAAGTTAATCTGGGAGAATTGGGTAGCTCGAGGGAAATAGGCACAGTTGCAGATATGATACTGAAGCATTGAAGATTCGAACTAAAACAACATACGACTGGACAGATAGGAATTAAAAAAATAGGTCTTAACCCATCATCTTACTCTCTATTAAAGAATCAAACAAGAAACATCCATTCCATCCTCCCGAATCTAGAATTCGAACATCTAGTGAATTCAACCGAATGACGATGAGCCTCAGGGTCCTGGACGAGGCACTCAGGACAGGTAACAGCTCAGAAAACGAGCTAAGCCCCGTAGAGGATAATGGTGATGGGAGCCCTCTCCCTGACGAACATGCGCATTTCCTCATGAACATCGGGCTGAATTATAGAAGGAAAATCTATTATTTGGGACTACGACTCTTATACCGATCAAAATGAGACGTTATACCTCAGAAGAGAAGAGACAAGCCTGTTCCCTGTTGATTCTGGTCGTCCTTAGCTTTGCATCAACCTTTCCAATCATGTCTAGCTCAAGTCAAAGCATAATGTACTACGCTGACACAATCAAGTACCCATTACCAAGCATCCCTGAGGCCCTTCTAGACGGAGGCACATTCATCGTGCAGGCGAATCTTGGGTCGAGCACGGTCTGGCAAAATGCGACAGTATACAATGAGCTGGCAACGGCAACAGCAACGCTATTGAACTCTAACTTTGACACGCAAACAGGCATCTGGAAGCTCACCTTTGATCTTCCAACAGGACTCCGTGAAGGCGGGTATGACTTGGACTTGAAATACAAACCTACTCAGACGGGACAAGTCGTGACACTAACTCAGCCTCGGTGCTTGTGGATCCTCCAGAAGTGGCCTCAGAGACTCAGGATCTTAGCCTGTGGTGATGTGTTGCCGGGTATAGGGTACTGGGAAGAAATGGTAAAAGAGGCTAATCTCTTGGATCCTGATGTCCTCCTGTTTCAAGGTGACTTTGTAGATGTGCCTATACTGGAGAGGGAGTGGATCACTTTTGAGGAATCCTTCAATGCACTCATCGACCCCATCTACATGATTGCGGGTAACCACGAATATACCGAGACAGGTAAGGCGGACTTATACAATCGGATCATGGGATCTGTCAATTATACGGCAACAATAGGGGATTTCCTGTTGTTGTCCTTGGACACAGACAAGGACGGGTGGGTCCGTATAAACAGGCTTCACTGGGCTGAACAGGTTCTGGATGCAAATCTCAACAAAACCAAGATCATTATCTTCCACGCTCCTTTGTTCAATGAGATGAAGCTGAAGCCTCTGGGGAACGCCTGGTTAAATATAACATCCTGGCAAAATATCAGTCAACTTCTGAACAATAGCTTCATATCTCCAGACTGGGCCGCGCATCCGACGGAGGTACAGGAGCTTTTCAGGCTGATAGTTGAACATGACGTAAGGCTAATCCTGTCTGGGCACATTCACACTGATCTGAATGTCATAGTCAGTGACACCGCAACAGGGAGGAAACACTATTTCATCTCCTCCGTCGCCCTCGACAACGACATACCTGACCACGACTACCGCGGCTATAGGTTGATAGACCTCTACGTCAATGGAACCGTTGTCGAGTCGACTCTGTATTACAACGGAACAGGGATGT
>CAZQDW010000036.1:0-10066 GCA_964592315.1 uncultured Candidatus Bathyarchaeia archaeon | reverse complement strand
TATCCCTGTCGGTCCGCAGCCGAAGAGTAGCACACGATCTCCCGGCTGAACATCAATCACATCCATCCCATGTATCACGCAGGCGGTAGGCTCAGTCATCGATGCTTCTTCAAACGAGAGGCTATCCGAGATGTGAAACACCTTGTCGTGCCCGACCACGATGTATTGAGCGAAACCACCCGCAGCAGTAACACCGCGTGAGAAGAAGTTCTCGCAATACAGTGGTTGATCGCGTCGGCAGTAGTAGCAGTATCCGCATAGTACTGTGTTGTCTGCCGTTACTCGGTCTCCAACCTTGAAGTCCGTAACATTCCGCCCTACCTCAGCAACGGTTCCCGCAAACTCATGGCCAGGAATGAGCGGAAACCTGGATATGAAGCGCCCGTGGTGGATGTGGACATCCGTCTTACATATGCCGCAAACAGCCACCTTTATGATGACATCATTTTCTCCGCAGATGGGCTCCGGAACTTCCTTAATCGCAAAACTCTCAGGCTTGTCATAAACTAGAGCCTTCATAGCTCACACCTTTCCCACGATTTTACTGATAAGACCGAGGATGCCCTAAATAACATTTCGTACTAAGTTGTTATGAAAAACTTTTCTTCTGGAATACTACGTCATAATCTTCGCAAGGATAACTGCGGCCTCGGCATAGGACGCGGCCGTCTTGTTATGACTATACGCTATCGACTTGCCCGTCAGTCTAGATGTTATTCACTTTAGTCACTCTTGTGTAAAACCCATATACGGATGATTTCTTTGGGAGGCATCATTTCAAACCTAGCTGTGTGGATTGTTCGAGCAGTGTCAGCCCTCTTACGACCTTGGAACCAGTGCAATGTATCTGAGGCAAGCGTGTAATGATCACCGGGTCTCAAGACAATTTCATGATGAACTGTAAAGTACTTTTCTCTGCCTTTCGGGATAATGGCGTGGGTTTCGGAGTCTCTTCCTCTGGAACGTGTAGATAGACTGTACCCCAACGGCAACGGAACTCTTCGTTGCCAGGTTGCCTATTCTTTGAGTCGCTTCGACTTTGAATACGCTTCTCCTCTAGCCCGGCCGATCTAGGCCGCTATATCCGTATAGCCGATATACGCCAACAATAGAGGCGAGGCATCTGAAGCCTATCTTGGAATCCTAAGCAAATTCGGGGCTTCACCAAAATCCTATATGTATCGTTAAGCTGAACATAAAACTCTAGTGAGGGCACATGAAGTCCGTTAAGGTGTTGTATGTAGGCGATTGTGAGTTCGCATACACAATCTATATGAAGGGGTTGGACTCTTTCGCGCAACCTGCCTTCTTTGACGACTCAAATTACCTGAGTGAAGCTCTGAAGAAGGACGCTTCTATAGAAGTTTCACACATGCATACACATGTCGCTTTCACCGACTTCCCGAAAACTGTCATCGACCTCAGTAAATACGACGTTTTGATATTAAGCGACATTGGTAGTAATACTTTGATTTTGTTCCCAGGGATTTTTCCCCCGTTCAAAGTTCCTCTCGGTCCCAATAGGCTAGAAGTTATAAGAGAATTCGTGAGGGCGGGGGGTGGTTTCCTTATGTGCGGCGGGTATATGTCATTCTCAGGGCTTCACGGTATGGCTAGGTATCATGGAACGCCGGTTGAAGAGATTCTGCCCGTTGAGATCTGTGACCAAGACGACCGTGTTGAAGTCCCGCAAGGATTCAAGTTCAAAGTTGCGAATCTGGGACATCCTATAATGGCTGGAATTCCTTGGCATGAAGCAAAATTTCAGCTCTTATCATATAACAAACTGAAACTAAAATCGGGAGCTACCTTGCTGGCGGAATACTCTGGCGACCCCATCGCCACAGTTTGGGATTATGAAAAAGGACGGACGATGGGTTTCGCAGTGGACCCTGCACCACATGGAGTGGGCGACTTCAAGGACTGGGAGTACTACCCAAAGTTCTGGATTCAGGTTGTTAAATGGTTGGCAAAGTCTATTTGAAGGTGATACATGAAGCGGGCATAGGGACCCTTTTCTCGTAGAGTGTAAACCTAAGGCTACTTGACTTGTATCCCGAGGTATTTTGTTAGGTTCCCCCCAAAGACTAGCTCCCTTTCTTCGGGTTTCTCGAACATGTCATTCACTATGGCATGGGCTATTGAATAGCTCGCGAAGGGCATATCTGAGCCTATAGTGAACTTCTCAGCCCCACATTTTTCATAGACTTCCCAAACCACCGACCTCTGAGAGCAGGTTGTCAAATCAAGTTTTACGTTCTCAAGCTTACCAAGGGTACTTGCCAAAGTGAAAGTCCCCCACACGAAACCCGAGTGACAAGCGAGAAAGAGAAGCTCCTGATACCTCTCGGCGAGGTCCGCCAGCGCGTCGGGCGAATTAAAGACGCTGTCTCCCATGCAGTGGACCACCACTAAGAGCTTGCGACCCGTCTTCTTTTGGCACTCAACCAGTTTGTCCATTACTGGATCTATGATGTGGGGGTCACTGATATGGTAGCCATGCTCAAGAGGATGCATCTTTAAACCCCATAAGCCGAGCTTGAGGATGCAACGCACTACTTCATCGATCGTTGGGCTATCTTTCACGAGGTCGAAAGCTTTTCCTCTCTTATGGAACGGCAATTGATACGTCTTTGGGGACTGCCACCATGGGTTTATGGTGGCAAGGCCTATGACCCGGTCTGGGATCATCTTCTGTATCTTTGCGACATAGTCATTGCCAAGATAGGCGTTCCAGCTAGGTGTTTCGTGAGTGAAGCCTTCATTAACCTGAAATAAGACTTGAATATCAACATGCCCCTCATCCATGGCAGGAATCAGATCTTCCTCAGCAATGAATGTGCTGATCGCGTTCACCCCGATATGCATGTGAGTGTCTATGATAGGGTATTTTTTACCAAACTTCTTGCTGAACATAATAAGGATCACCGACCTTAAGGCGGCTCATACGGTGTCAAAAGCCTTATCTTGTTTGTCTTGGTCTATCTATGTGGAGTCTAGATTTATATAGAACTTTGCGTTGGGGAGTTCGAACAGTTGCGGGAGGGTTCAGGAAAATATGCAGCCAAAAATTAAGCTGGAGCACCTCTCGATGGTATTTGAAACAAAGAGCGGTCCGCTTGTAGTGTTGCAAGATTTGAATTCAGAGATCTGCGACAGGGAATTTGTATCCATCATAGGTCCCTCCGGTGGAGGAAAGAGTACACTATTGCATATTATTGCAGGGCTCAAGTCTCCTACGAGCGGGAAAGTGCTACTCGATGGCAGAGAAATTACGGGCCCTGGAAAACGATTGGGCGTAGTATTTCAAGAGGACGCAATCTTCCCGTGGAGAACGGTAATTGAGAATGTAGAGTACGGACCCGAAATAAGCGAAGTTAGTAAGAAGGAGAGGGAAGAGATAGCGCGGAAATATTTGAAATTGGTAAACCTAGAACGATTTGAGAATTTCTACCCAAAAGATCTCTCTGGAGGGATGAAAAAGAGAGTGGCACTGGCTACGGTATACGCAAACGATCCGGAAATCCTGTTGATGGATGAACCCTTCGGGTCTTTGGACTACCCAACCAAAGTTGAGCTTCAGCAACAGCTTCTGGACATTTGGGAAAAGGAGACAAAGACCTTGGTATTCGTCACTCACGATATCGAAGAAGCCCTGTTTTTGTCTGACAGAATTTTGGTGCTAAGGAATGGAAACTTTAAACTCGAGCACAAAGTTGATTTTCCAAGACCCAGAGAGAACTCGATTAGAACAGAATCTGAGTTCCAAGCAGTAAAGAGAATGTTGTGGGAAAGCTATCTGTAGGCCATCTTTATGAAGAAACTGAGAATCTGGAAAATTGAGTTACACCCTTTACAGATTTTAGGCATACTTCTTCCAATCCTCGGCTGGGAGACTGGCTCGCTGGTATTTAAGATAATAACCCCAAAATACGCAGAAATATTCTTGCCTTCCATCGAGCGAGTGCTGACGGTGGACTTACCAGCTCTTTCGGCCTTCTATGGTACAGGGATGTGGGTGCGCGGTGTGGCGGGCGAGAGCCCACAATTTTTGGCCGGCCCTTCCTACGCAGCTGCTCTACTAGTGCTTACTGAACATACCATGATTACGCTGGGTAGAGTGTTGTTAGGAACGTTACTTGGCGCGGGGCTGGGTATCTTACTCGGTTTGGCGGTCGGATGGAGTGAGAAACTGGGGGCGCTAATTGAAGCGCCGGTGCTAGTGGTAAGGATGGCGCCTCTCTTAGCGCTTATTCCTCTCTTCATAATCTGGTTCGGCGGACAGGAGATCGGCAGGATACTCTACGTTACTTACGCTATTTTCGTCATGCTATTCATAAATACTATAAACGCTGTACGTAACGTGAAACCTGTGTACAAACAGTTCGCTTTAACTCTAGGCGCTTCTAAGGGGCAAATGTATAGAACAATAGTGTTTCCAGCTATAATTCCTGAGCTAGCTGGCGGAATCCGCGTGGCCTTAGGGTCTGCATGGGCTATTACTGTGGCTGCGGAGTATATAGGTGCGCAAAGCGGTCTGGGTAGACTTATAATTCTATCAGAGTACTTTTTCTACACGGGCAGAATGGTTGTCATTCTGATAATCTTTACGATACTTTCTGCAGTTCTAAACATCACATTCTTGAAAATAAATCTGAGAATAACCAAATGGATGCCAAGAGGGTAGAGAAATCAAATGAAACGTAGTGAGGCGGTTCGAGCTTTGGTCGGATTGACTGTGCTCATCAGTGGATGGGAAATTGTCTCTCTACTCGTGGAACCCATTAAAGTGCCTAGCCCCTTGGTAACATTTGAAAGACTGCTAGCAAACCTAATGTACTCAGCCTATCTTGAAACCTTGGGAGGCGGCATTAGGGGATATCTTCCTCACGTTGTTCATACTTCAACAAGCGTTCTCACAGCCGCTCCACTGGGCATGGTTACGGGCGTGTTGCTGGGATTAGCCGTGAGCAGAGCTATAAAGTTGTCTTACTTACTTGCGCCCTCGATCGAAATCGCTAGAGTAATCCCGCCACTTGCAATACTCCCATTCTTCATTATGTGGTTTGGCTACGGTCCTTATTCCCAATTTGTAGCTCTAGTATTTTACTCTGCTCTAATCCTTGTTATCAATACTATTGAAGCTGTCAGGAATGTTCATCCTGTCTATAAGCAGTTCGCGTATAGTTTAGGAGCGAGCCATAATAGGGTGTTCAAAGATATTATTGTACGTGCGATAATCCCCGAACTGAGAGGTGGAATCCGCGTTGCTTTCGCCCTTGCTTGGGGCATACAAGTGGTCATAGAGTTGATGGGAGCTCCTGTTGGGATGGGGATGGTCTTCTCAATACTGATCCGACTTTCCGCCTACCCATTAATTATTGGCGGAATTATCTTGATCACTATAGCGGCCGTACTGGTGGACCAAGTAGTTCTGATCATTATGAATTATCTTACTCGATGGCAACCGAGGGGATAGATCTTCTACGTGATCACTTAAATGGTTTTCTAAGATAAGTGGTCGGATCTGCCTTTATCATAACGGATGATCAAACCCGCTGTGACACCTTGGCAGACGAGGTTTTTTGGTGTCCTGCTATTTCACATAAAAAAAAGTTTGGGGAGGAGAGCAGACTTTTCTATTCGCACTTCTCACCCAGTTAGCTTCGTGAGGTAATCCTGAATGGTCGTCAGGAACCTATGTGCGTCGAGGAGGTCGTAGGCATCGTAGTAATACTGTGCCTTCTCTAACGCCTTTTGAACCTCTCCGATATCCATGCCTCTTTCCTTGGCCTTCCCGACTAGCTCTTGCACGCTGGGTAAGAGTTTATCATATTTGTTCTTCAAGTCCAATAGTTCCTTGTAGACGTCATCAGTAACTGTAATATCTTCAACATCAATCTCGCCTGGCTTGAACAGCCCTTTCTCTTCCCACAGTTTAATGTACGAGCCTACCAAGTGCCTGTAGTATAGAGCGTATTTTTCATCGAAGAATATTTTATGCTGCTGTTCGAAAGTCAAGAACGGGTCGAGGTCTGCATATACGACTTTCTCGCAAAGTTCAGGCACGAATTCAGTGCCGGCAACACTGTTGAGGAAAGGTGTATGAATCGCAGCAGCTTCCTTGGGATGTTCATTTATGAACTTCGTTATTCTGAACATTACACTTGCCTGTCTAAGTATGGTTTCGCGGTTTTCCTTCCATATTTTCTCAGTTGTAAGCCAACCATCATAGAATACCGCTCGTAACTCTATTGAGTCAGGAGAAGGTGTTGCATATCTCGCCAAGTCTCCGGAAGACAGTATTGGTTTAAAGCCTTTTAATTGCAAGGTCAGCCTTGTAGGTACACCGGAAGTCTCAAATTCTGCGTCACCTCTCAACATTATTGGCGGATGCTTAGGATCCTCGACGACTATCGAGGTCACGTCGTCCAAAGTCATTCCCCCTTTTCTAAATGCTAAGTCGATGAATCCCTTGATAGCCGCCTCTGGAGGATATACAAATCTCTTACCCTTCAGTTGAGCCATTACCTTCTTGTAGGCCTCTTCTGCTGGAACTCCCTCGTTTACGAACTCTGTGAAACTTTTGGCATCTGGTACCAAGTCTGGATGCGCCATGATGGCATAACCTTGAAAGAGATCAGCGTACACGAACATCTTGATGTGAGGCCATTCCTTAAAGACAGGAAGGGAAAGGGCCTCGGAGCCCTCCACTACATCGGCGTCTCCCGCTGCCAGATAGCTCGGCGGTTGCTCTATGACTCTTCCGTATGGGGGTGGCTCGTAGCTTATCCCAACATCCTTGAACCAGCCTTTCTCCAGTCCTATGATAGACTCTGTATGATCGAAATATGGTTCATGAATGAATCGGATTTTTACCTCGGGAATCTCTGGCAGTTTCAACGGGGGCAGAGCGGTTGGTGTAGGTGTAGGCGTGGGAGTTGGCGTGGGTGTAGGTGTCACTACAGGTGTCGGCTTTGTAGCTTCGTATATTCCGTATCCTGCTGCTGCAACAACTGCGACAACAACGATTCCACCACCGTACGTCAAGTACTTCCGTCTAGTGATCTTCGCTTTCTCTTCAGTCAAAATATATCACCTTATTTTTCCAAGGTTTACTGTGTTTGCGGCATATTTAGGTCTTCTGACCAGATAGCGATATTTTGGGGTGCTTCAGGAGATTCTGACATGTGCAGGGCTTGGCGGGAGAATCCCCGGGCTCTAGAGAAGGCGACGATCCTAGACTCTGAGCATGCCCTTCTAGACGAACATGACTATGTCAGAAAGATATTGGAGAACTATTCGATAGAGGCTGAGAAGCGATTAAAGCCAAATCTTAGAAGAACGGAGACGGCTTAGAGCATACATCGTGTTCTTGGATAAACCGTTAACTATAAGCTTTCTGAGAGCAAGTCTTTTTGGCTAACTTCAAGTTCAGAACTTACGGTGACGAAACGCATTATCTCTATGACTTTTGGGCATAGTTTCGGTTGCGGTTGTTAAGCAGATAAATTTACTCGGTGTGCCACCAGGTATTTTCCTCCAAGTCGCCTGTGAATTTTCAATCTTTTGTAGACAATATTTTGTTTAGAATAGTGCGAAGATTTATTGATCCATAGAATTTCAGATAGTTGCAGGTTGCGGGTAGGGCAGTACTTGCACTATTATATTGGTGCAAGTGGAAGATTCCTTCTCTCCGAGAAGCGGGTAGCATCCATGCAGAAGTGGAAGGCTAGACTCAACAGGTACGGGGTCCACTCCACGTAGGATACTACAGCATAGACTTAATCCAGAAGTACGTCGCCGGATCGGTAGGAAGAATCTCTTATGTAAGGAGGTAACAAAGCAAATACGAAGGCTTCACATTTTGGGTGGATTTGAAATTTCTGGTACTCGTACTCTCTAGCTCACGAATTCATTGTACGCTTCTATTATTGTTCTTGCTTCAGCGACGTGAACATTGTAACCCTGTTCCGCTAGAAACTGTTGTAAGCTGATCTCGACCGGTTCATATCTTACAATTGTTACTCCCGAGAAAGGTTTTTCCTCTTTCGCGATCATGATAGTTACGTTGCTTTGCCCGGGCGGCACTAGAAGCAACGTTGCACCGTTCTTTGCTGCAGCCAATGCCTTGTATGGTAGTCCCGCAACCTTCCCAATTGTTCCATCAGGATTTACCGTGCCCGAGATGAAGACTGAGGGGTTAGTGGTTCTATTCTGGAGGGCTGCGATCATGCCGATCGTGATGGCGGCTCCAGCACTTGGGCCGCCCACAACTTCAACTTCTGACTCTCCTCTAACTGTGAGTATTATGTCTAGGTTCTTGAATGATATTCCTGTTAGGCGCTGTACAACCATTTCCGCTGTCTGGCCGGTAGCTTGAAGATCGATACCAATCTTGGGGCGGGTGTTTATTAGAAGCCTGCCTTCACCGCGTCTGATCTCAACCTCAGCCGTCATTACAACTCCTTCATATAAAGTCTTAAACGGACTCAAAAGATATTGAACCTCCCTTACCGCTACAATGTTTATGGAGGATTTTCCGACAAGTCCCGATGCAGTTGGCTCAGTTGCATTCCAATACTTCTCGGCCCATGATCTATAGTACTGTAGCTGATACTGGGCTAACTCATACCGTTCTTGTAGCGAGTATAGATTCTTATTCAGTTCGCCTGTTCTCCTGTCGAGTTGCGAGAGTTTGTTTACCAGAATCGAGTTTTGATATACCAGGTAGACAGCGGAGGAGGCGAGGATAATGTTAAGCACCAGACTTATGGCTAGTATAGCGCTTCTTTTCTTCACTCCAGCATCGTTAGCCATGTTCACTAAATCCATCTCCGCCAACGCGACTTTTTTTGAATTAAGCGAGAAGTGAAATAAGTACTTTCAGGCTTAGAATCAGTTTGCTCCACGTAGAACCTACGCTCAAGCTCTACTTGTTCAATGAGACCTGATGCGCCGTAAGAAGTTTTGCCAAAAGCTTTCCTATATGCCGATTTGGGTTTTTTCATGAAACTTGAATCATCGTTTTTTAGAGCACCAACTATAACAGAGTAGTACTATTGTCTCTACATCGCTGATCTATTCTCTCACGAGAAGGAAGCGATACATCCTATATTGGTGCTGCTAGATCCAACTCTTAAGAGAACTTCAAGGTTCAAGTTTCTGGCCTTTCATTACTGAAAGCCTATGAAGGCGATTACCTACGTACTCTACCTGCTCCGATCAAGGCAATTGAGTGAAAGGTTTCTTTTTCCTACCTATTGCCAGATACTTATCCGCAAGCTCAGGGGTCTCATACCTTAAGTAATCCAATATCTTCTGAGCGCAGATCTCAGGGGATCTAGAGGCTGCATACAAGATCAACAGGTTCTGAACACTCAACCTGTCCAGGAAGCTCTTCACATCGACTGGGATCTCGAGAGGTCCACTCACCTCCTTGGGCCTCAGCCTGTTCGCGTACTCGTCCAGCTCTCTACAATGCTCTAACAGCTCATTAGCCTCAATATCCGTCAAGATCACGAGCTGCTCTCCGATCCCGAGTCTATCAGCATACTCTTGAAACATGTTCCGTCTAGCCTCATCCGAGACGACGATCATTCTGGGCGCCCTTTCCTTGAGGAGATGAAGCTTCAACACAGCCTCCTTAATCGAGTCTTGCGCTTATCTGTAAGAAATCTACATATATGGGAGATAGATAGGGCTAAGAATCCAGGAAGAGGATGGAAGACGGTCCAGCTGCCGGAATGACTGCTTCACCATGTTGATAAGATCGTTGAGATTCAAGAGCTAGGCTATAGTTCACGTTCCGAGTTCATTAAGGAGGCTGTACGCCTAAGAATCCAGGAGATAGAGAGCAATCGGCAAGGATGCCCTAGGAGAGCAAATAGCTCTAAACCCTCATTCTGATACGACTTAAGTGCCACATAGCGATTTGGTTCTAATTCATGCGCTTCCATACGAAAAACTTCCCTATATAAGAGGCTAGACCGATATAGACGTCTCGTTAGAATCACTCATGGAAGAGTCTTCTTCAGGATCTTACAGACTTGACATACATCTGTCG
>CAZQDW010000035.1:2522-10078 GCA_964592315.1 uncultured Candidatus Bathyarchaeia archaeon | reverse complement strand
ATTTGAACTGAGGTATCCCGTAGAAAACGAAAGATGGCTGAATGAAGGAAAGGAACATCTTGAGAAGATATTGATCAATCACGGGGCATTAGACTAGGAGCCCAAATCAAAGTTGAGCCTATATGTGTCATGACAGGTTCATGAATAGATAAACGTATCTAGGTGATTCTAAATGTAGAGGACTGCGTTTGTCTTGAAAAGCGTAAACGATGAGCGCAAATCGTCAACTAACCCACCGTGCGAAATTCTGCCCGAAACTTGCTCTTTTGGTAGATTATGAATATAGATAATTGTCTATTCCCTGTGCCAGCATAGCCCGTCACGAATATAGGCAAGATCTAGGTTCTAACCTAGAATGGTGGAGAGTTCTAAACCAGAACGTTAGAGTCTTGGTAAGCCTCAGGTGTTGAAGCCGATTCCTGCACAAGGCCTTTCTCCTTCAATCTCCTGAGAACGGCGGAGACCTCCCAGAGATGGCAGTCAAAGTTTCTCCAGATGGCGGACAAGGGCATGGGTCCTCTTTCCTCTAAGAGTTCGTAGACTTCCCTTTCCAACTTTTCCAGAGGATAACGCCTAAGGAGGAAATAATGGGGACCCTTAACCACTCCCTCCTCATCCTCTAACTCAACACTCACAGCCTTTCCAACTCTCCTAGCGAAAGAATAGGCACAATGGCGAACTCCCAATGTTAGTGCAGTTATTCCCTATTTCAGCAATGGTGTCAAAGCATAAATAGCTGTCCTTCAGTTTTTGAGAGAAAATACATGAAGGAGATCAGGTAGAATATTCGACGCTGGTAGCGTCCCACAAACGAGAAAGCGAAGGATATCCGTCAAAAGACAGAAGGGTTTGGATCTACAATTCTTCACCAACCTAATGTGGTAAGAGTTCAAAGATTGAGGCTCTTAACTGACGGGTTCATGCTTCGTTACTTGAAATGGTCCCAGTCGCAAGGCTTTTATTGCTTTTTAATACAAACACGTAGTATGTCCACATGTCTAAGACAAGCCAATTCATTGAGGAATTCTATCCCCTGATAAGGATGGTTCCTCGTGTATCAGGTACGCCGTTCGAAGCCGATTTCATCGAGAAGATAGCTGATGTCTATCAAGCTATGAGCTATGATGTAGATATCCAACGGTTCAACTTTATAGGCTGGGAGCTCCTCGAGCCGCCCAAAATAGTCGAGGCTGATAGCGGCAGAAAGGTTGCAGCTGAAAGAGTGATGTGGTCCGGTAGCACACCCAACACGGGAATAGATGGGAGAGTGAAGTACCGCGGAAAAATTAGACCTTGGGGACCAAGCACTATCACCCGTGTGAACAAGTATGCCATTGTCGGCGATAACAGTCAGGATCTTGGGTACCTTTTGGAGGACTACGGTCATGGATCTCTACCCAGTCCAATGCACGATGTGCCGTACATATCGGTTTCGAAGAGCGATCTTGAAAGATGGAGAAACAGCGATGAGCCAGTTCGAATTCAAGCTTCAGTGAAGACCAGGTTTCTCACAGGCGCCAACACGGCTAACATAATAGCGACCAAGAAGGGAAAAACCGAAGACGAGATAATTGTCTGTGCCCACCATGACACTGTGCTGACCGACTGCGACGTTATCGGCATAGTTGACAACGGCTCCGGAGTCGTAGCGGTTATGAAGGTGGCTGAGAAGCTCATGAACCTACAGACGGAGAAGACAGTTCGCTTCATCTCTTTCGCAGCTGAAGAATTCAACATGGTGGGCAGCCGATACTACGTCACTATGAGAGACGAGAAGGATGAGCTGGACCGGATAAAAGCCGTCATCAACCTAGACGATGTCTACAACAGCTTTCAGGAATTCTTCATCGTTGCGCCAAACGACTTCTACAGAAGCCTCATCAGGAAGATTCTGAAGCGTCCGCAGATAAAACAGAAAAAGTTTGCAGAGGCAAGATTCGGTGAGAGCAACGCGACGGACGATTGGCCCTTCAGAGAGAGGGGGATGCCGGCTCTTCTACTCCTCCAGGAAGGCCCCGAAGAATTCGCCGGATTCAAGGATCTGAACGAAACCTATATACCGAAGACGGCCGATTTCGTCGTCGAATTGATCAAAGAAATCGATTATTCGTCCTAGAACGAGCACGGGAAAAAAGGATATCTGCCGAATTCGACGTGGAATAGCCTGAGAGACGCGACGATTCTAAACGATCCATCTAAATCTTCCTCCCAACAGCCTTTTCTGCTGCGACTGCTAACTTCGAGATAAAGTGGGACGGTCAAGCATTGATTACGTTTGATGCGTGACGCATAAATCCTTGCAACTCGAATGATAAGCCGCTTGGATTCGGTTTCTGGCATTTAAGCTTCTCAGCATCAATGTTTGTGTCATGGTGAGCCCAGTAAAGCCTTTGCTTAGTTGACCTCATAATAACATAGTCGTATCGTGGTTTGAGGGTTCTCTAGTAGGTTGGAGCCCATTTCTTTCTCGAAACGAATATTGCCAATGCAAGGAAGACTACGGCTGCTGAAAGGAATACGTACTGTAGTAGTCGGGTTTCGAGGAGATCCTCCTCTAACCCGGCGTTTCTATCCTTAAGATCGCTAAGCTCGCTTTGCATAATGTCATAGCTCTGTTTCAAGGCACTGTGTTCCGTTTGAAGCGTAGCATAGGTTTCGTTTAGGCGCCTTATCTCCATCATCTTATCCTCCAATTCCGAGATCAACCCCTCAATTGAGCTGGGTCCTTCATGAACTTCACTCAGGACCTCATCAACATATGCGCTTGCCTCCAGCGCGATCTTTAGTGATCCCGTATAATTCATCGTGGAATATTCGTGGTCAACCGCAGTGAGTAAGGTCGTTACTCGGTTCATGAAGCTTGAGATCCCCTCCTTGGGTTCAATCCCTTTCACAGAGGCTCCCTTGACTTGTATGATTTTTCTGAGGAGTTCTGAAGCAAGCCTATCCACATGGATTCTCTGAAGAGCATCTCTATCGAAGACGCTGAAGTTGTACTCATAGGCATAGTAACTCATGGCCGAATTTACAAAATCCCCTAGATCACTATAGGTATGAGGATGCATCAAACCAAGTGCGTGGCCTACTTCGTGGATCACGGCCTGCGTGAAGCCGAAGCCTCTATCTTCCTGCCTTGGTTCTACATAGTTACCACGTTGGAAATCCCTCTGGCTCAAGCCGACAAGGATGAGCTCCCTAAAAGTAGCGCCCCATATGGCTCCTGTCTCCAGATCCGGCTTCATAACCAGCCATTTATACTTGAACGAGAAATGGGTATCATCACTAAGGGCGAACGCGAAAACGGGCACCACATACTCGTTCTCATCCCTTATGGAACTGGGGACATATCTGTCCATGTTCTTCTTCAGATACTCGTATATGGGCACGGCATCTATGAAAGAGAGGTTCATCGGTTCGAGGAACATGTACTTATGAATCCAAGAGTCAAGGAATCCGTGGCTTGCCGTCATTAGAGTGTCTAGGTCTGGCTGGTCGGATACGTTCATGAATTGGACGTTAACCTCGACATCCGAGTAGGGCACCAGCGTCTTGACTGCTCCTTGAACAATGTTTGCATCGAATGTTCGTCTTATCGGCACGAGTTCCCTTTCTTCGTCAATTCTGTAATCAAAGATGTTCACCTCTATCCGGTATTTTCTGCTCAGAAGTGGGGTGTAAACGAAGTTTGGAGCTGCTAGGTTGTAGACAAACTCCATTATATAGTCTCCCAAAAGCTCCGTGAGCCACGAGACACCAAGGGAAGTATAGGGATCTACACCTTGATCCTTCTCCACAACCTGTATCGGGAGGTCAAGCCACGGAGACACGAAGGTCGGTCCGGCGCTGAGGTCCAGGAACCACATTCTCTCTGAGCCTCCCCACCCAACCGCTAGGTCTCTATACCTTAGACTGTAACCCCGGTCTAGATCTGTATAGCTAAGACCATAATAATGTGCCCTTACGGGCGACGGGGTCACGCCGTAAGTCCTCGCCGTCAGGAAATCCCTCATTTCATTGTATGAGATGGATGGCAAGTCCCGCAGGTCTGCTATCACGAAGACATAACCGTTCTCAGGAAAACCTCCGAACTCGTCCATACGCTCAACAAGCCAGTTCTCAACAGCCTTCGCATCATATATGTGGGCCTCGATCTTGGTCGGAACAGTGACGAACCAGTCTTCTTCCTCCTCATAAAGGTAGAACCACGGGTTCTCCTGCTCCTTCTGCTCCTCAATAGTTTTCAGAAACTGAATCATTTCGGTCCTGAAAGATGAAGTTGCGAACGAAAACTCGTAGCTAAAATTGTAGGAGACACCCGTGTTGATCTCATCCACAAGGATCAGGTTCGACTTGTTCTGGGGAACAAGGGAATTGAGGAGCGAAATATCTATGATCCTAGAGTTGAAGTAGGGACCTATCAATACTACTTTGATCGTTAAGGGAACTACGCGCGCGTCCTCTGGGTCGCTAACAGCCTCAGGCGAGAGGCTACCATAATCAAAGCAGAATATCGCTGTGCATATTACTATTGAAACGAGGATTGGAGAGATTGTTTTTCTCATATACACCACGACACAACCGGTAGTAAAGCCAACGCTCTAATACAATTCGGGGATAAAAGCGTTTTCGGGGTGACATTCGTGTACAATTTCTTGGATATTGTTTCAATCGTCTTAAGATCTTGCTGATGATATAGTGGAGGAAATACCGCCTAAGTTACATGTCAATTCCTTCTATTGAAAAGCCGAAACCTACATGCTGCAGCGAGTCCGTTCGGACCATTCCATCCTTCACCCTGAACAGGCTTTTGTGCTTACCTTGGATTTCTTTGTAGGCGAATGGAAGGTATTGCCTAGCGTTGTACTCGAACCCTTTTATTGGATCTGTGCGGGCAGCTAGGCTTGCTGAGTGTACCAATGCTAAGCCTGGACAAGTCAGATCCTGAATTGAGTACGGAATGCCATAATGCTTCATTTTCGACACGTATAGAAGACTGGACGAATGCCACTTGCAGGCTTTCAGGGCAACACCTGACCAACCCAGCTTCAAAGCTAAGTCGAAGCTTTTCAGGTCTGTTACGCCTTCATCAGCCAGCACCGGCTTGACCTTCGCAACCTTCTTCATATTGAACATGTGACGACCAAGGTCGCGCTCTGTCGGTTGCTCCAAGTAGAGGAGATTCCTAAATGCCATTGGCGAGATTCTCTTCAATTTCCCGAGGTACTCAAGTGTGGCGTCGGGACTCGGGTTCATCTCGTTGGAATCTACAGAAAGATAGAATCTCTTTTGCCCTCTCCGCATAAGTGCTTCAGAAGCCAGTTCAGCTACGGCCTTGGTTCTTTGAACATCCCAGTCGATGTCTACGCCGCTTAATTTCACTTTAAGGCAGAAGACGCCGTCTCTTTCAATCCATTCTTCGAGGCTTACGGGCAGACTATCTCTAGGGTCACTGGCGTCCAGCTCATCTTTGGTTAGTTTGTCCAGAGCTCCGACCAAGTGAAAAACTGGAAGTATTTCCCTATAACCGGATCGAAAATAATCAGAGATATATCTTCCCCGGAACTCCTCTCCCAAATAGAAGCTAAGGTCGTGTTCCATGTATTCTCGTCCATACCCATCATAAGAACAGATCTCGTTGACACGGCCGAACGCGTCGTGAAGCGCCGCATCTATTGGAGAGGTAGATACGAGGACCCCGAGAATCGGCATAGGAAGATCCAATCCAACCCCACTATCAACTTCCTTGGCGAGCCTAAGGATGTCGTCCTTTGCCGCCAACATCATGTCGATTGGATGGGCAAAACTGCTGCGTGAATGTTTCTCCAGCATCTTGCACGCTCTCTCTCCGATCTGCTTCATCGCCTCAAACTTCTTTTCATGAGAGACAGACGGATCAGGAAATGCCCATTTATCCATTAAGGGCATGGCTCCCCAGCCTTCGGCAGTCTTCCCTCCCTTGTTTTGAACGGTAGCCTTTACGATGAGCGAAGTAGAATCAGTGACAACTACGCTGCCAAACTTCAAAGGAGCGCGAAATTTGTCTGTTCTATAAAATGGTTCCAGTTTTAATATCTGAATATCTGAATCTAACATCTTTCGCCCTCAACAGCGCATAGGGACCTCTATGTCAACACGGCGGGGTCCTTTCTAGAACACCCTTCAGATATGCTAGATCTTCCCTTGTTTGGCAGATCAGATTCTCAAAATTCAAGTGTTCGTATTCGCTATGAACCGACACTGGCCCGTCGAAGCCAATCTTATGGAGGTACTGAAACACTTCGGGCCAAGGAATAATGCCCTCTGATAGAGGAACCGTATGAGCTCGCCACTTCTTCTGGCCAGTCTTGTCGTCTCTTTCTTGGAACCAGCCAAAATTCTTAACCGCCATCATCTTGATGTGCTCCTGAAGCATGTCCATGCCCATCTTCCATCCAGACAAGCCTCCTTCAACAGCCATATGGCCCGGATCGATGTAAGCACACAGGTAATCAGGATCGAAGTTGTGAAGAAGCATCCAAAGCACAAGTGGGTTGGCACTCAGGTAGTCTCCTGAATGAATGTGAACGCCAGCAGTGACACCGTATTCTTTGCTCAATCCGCAAATTTCTTTGAGAATGTGGTTGCGCACTCTCTCGATTTGCTCTTTAATCTTACCGAAGCCTTCGTATCTCCAATAGCCCAGTTTTATGTACTTGACTCCGCACTGGGAAGCCATCTTGAAGATCTCTTCGGCATAGCCCTTATTTGCATCAACTATGTTCGTCGTGATCATCGGCACGCTCAACCCCTTCGATCTGAATGTTTCGATTGCTTCAGGTAGATGTTTTGTTGCTTCTTCTGGAAGGACATATCCTTCCTCCCTCACAGTTAGATCGGCTCCTACAAAGCCCATATCGACTATATAATCAGCGGCTTGGTCAAGTCTAAGGTGTCCTGTATTCTTCAGCATCTTCGTAAACATGATCAATTCCATGCTGAAACCTTCAGAGTACCCGTCTGAACAAGGGCGATATATAAGATTTGCCTACAGCTGTCGTTAATAACCGAAGGATTGCCCTATGGAACGCTTAAGCGTTCAGAAGGGTCGTTTCGCGGGGGTGCGTTCGGTCTAGCCTTGAGTTGAATGCTGTTATCAATTTAAATACTTCCATGAAGATATGTGTATTGGGGAGGAAAAATTGATGAAGCGCAGCTTTATATGCCTAGCCACTATCTTCTGTCTGTCTTTTCTGTCAGCAAATCTGAAGCTTGTTAAAGGTTACAGTGGCGACGTGATAACAGCATACTTCTCGGATACACCGATCTCATGGAACGGCTTCGTTACAGGCGAAGAATGGAGCGGCCACAATGCGACGGTCTTTATATCCGCTGATGAATTGGGAACCAACGTCTTCCTCATAAAGTATGATGCAAAAAGCTCGAATCTATACGCCAGCCTTTATGTGAAATCTGACGACACGCCTGAGGATTATGACTTCGCGTATCTGTTCTTGGACATGGATCATGATGATGGCGACGAGCCTGACGCTGATGACTACGTATTCGTTATAGGTCGT
>CAZQDW010000035.1:0-2422 GCA_964592315.1 uncultured Candidatus Bathyarchaeia archaeon | reverse complement strand
CCCAGCCATTTCTGAAGGCACACTCATTTCCGAGTATAGCCAAGACAAGCTCACATGGATTGAAATAGGCTCAAGTGTGCCATCAGACGGATCGTACTCCGCTTCATGGACTCCGCCAGGCGCAGGGACATACTACATAAGGGCAAGCTGGACCGGCACAAAGAACTACGACAGCTCAACAAGTGCAGAGCAGACACTTACTGTTAACAAGGCTGCCACAAGTCTTCAGCTTTCGGTGTCTCCCGAAACGGTTCAGATCGATCCCCTGACTCGCGGAGGAGCAAGCTTACAGATCTCAGGAAAAATCACTCCCAAACTCGAGGGCATAGCTGTTACGGTGACCTATACTGAGCCAGATGGCACAACCACAACAAAAACCTTGACAACGACATCCACCGGACAATTCACAGACATGCTGACACCGAACCAGACAGGTGCATGGAGCGTGAAAGCTTCTTGGCCGGGTGACGCCAACTACTTGGCTGCAAGCAGCTCCACGGTCACAGCCAATGTTGGAGAGAACTGGACCATCTACATCGCTATTGCGGGAATCGTCATAGTCATAATCGTAGCGGCAATAGCCCTCAGAATGAGACAGAGACGATAAAATCTCCCATCCTTTTTTCTGGTTAGACGACAAACCCGTTCACGCTCAGGTAAGTAACGCTTCCCATATTCACAGAAAAGGTAAACTGCTTCTACCAGCACGTCTAAGCGGACAACCTTTGCCGAATCTCCAAGGCTTCCAGTCCTCAGACTTAAGGACTTCTCGTGAAGAAAAGAGAAAAAGCGGAAAACACCGGCAACACCTCCACTTCGAGGTGGGTTCAAACCCACCCGCACCATCCGTAAACATAAGCAAGATAAGGCTTCTACGGCAGAAACATCGTGAAATTCGTCACTACAAATGTCGTGACCCAAAGAAGAAGGGAGGTTTATGAAATCGTTGCTCAGCGCATTTGCATCCAAATGTCGGGCACACGGACCACAAATCTTTTATTCCATAAAAGCAATCCTCAACTAATCCTGATTTTATATTGGTGAATCAGATGAGGGATTGAGAAGTGGTTTCGGCCAGGATTCTAATAGAAGGAGAAAAAGTTCAAGGCGTAGGTTACAGAATATTTCTTCTAGAAAAAGCATTAGAGAGTGGAATTGAGAAGATTTTTGCTCGGAATGTCGACAAAGACAAAGTCGAGTTGCTTGTAAGTGATGAGGAAAGCAAAGTCAACACTTTCCATGAGAATCTCGGCAAGGAAAAACCTGAGGGCGCGATCGTTAGACATGTCAAGAAGGAACCTTATGATGGTAAGGTTCCTATTCCGACTATTGACAGGTATCTCCAATTTCTGGCGCTTGAACAATTGAGCAGAGGCAGGGAAGAGGTCGTTAGACTTCCAGAAATTGTGCGCGATGCTCTGCTCCCGATAGCATCATCGTTGACGGGAATAGACGAGAAATTCGATAAGATTGCAGAACGATTCGGAGTTTTTGGTGACTATGCTAAAGGAATGGAGGACAGATTGAAAGGAATAGACGATCGACTAAAAGGAACTAATGAAAAGCTGGATTAACTCTCAATTCTCCCAGAAAAACTGGATACACTTCCTGAAAGATTTGCCGAGGCTCTGGGAGTTGGCAAGAAGAAATAATGGTCCTGGAATTCTCCGAGAGTAGTACAATGTCCGTTACGTACGTCATGACCCTTTTTCGTTCTAGCTGAAAAACAGAGGATTTTCACTCGAATCCATCATGACGGGTTCATGAGGTGGGTTTGAATTCCAGTTGGACTTTTTGCTACTTGTGGTATCTTTCTACTATTCTTAAGAGATTTCTTGCTTCTCTTTCTGTGCTGCAATTGGTGCTAATGAATAGCCCCTCACGCTTCAGCCTGGAGAGTAGAAACTCCACCTCGTTCGGCGTGCATCCTATCTGGAGGCATTTGCCTGCGTCAAGTACTTTTCTGCATACATGTACCCATCTAGACATGGGTTCGGCTCCGGCCCCGGGAACCCACTGAATACCGTCAAGGGCTTCCATCTGGAGGAGTATGTCCAGGTTTCCCAAAGCCATGGGGCCATCTAAGTGAAAGATAGAGTTGTCCAAGTATCTCGAGAGCCTTTCCTGTTCTTCGAGGAAGAATTCCCTAAACATCCCTGGCGAAACCAAACCGGAGAAATCGTCTTGCAGAGCAAAGTATCTCCCCCTGGAGTAGGCTGGTATCCAGGTAATGGATCCCTTCTGAACCCGCGAGATCTTTTCATAATAGGATTCAAACATGGCGATGCACACGTCTGTCAATCTATTGATCAACCTCTTCACCTCTTCGGGTTCATGAAAGAGGTGCCGAACCAGTCTCTGAGCACCTACAGTGGCCACTAGAGAGTCGCCTCCATAGTGTAGGTCAGGGATTCCCAACAGA
>CAZQDW010000034.1:0-10145 GCA_964592315.1 uncultured Candidatus Bathyarchaeia archaeon | reverse complement strand
ATATTATATGATGATATCGGTCATCGTCCCCACCTTCAACAGAGCGTTCACGCTTCCAAAGACTGTGGACTCCATCTTGGCTCAAACCTATAGAGATTGGGACCTCACTATCATAGACGACGGGTCGACAGACCAAACATGGAAGACGATTCAGCCATACTTGTCGAGAAAGATTCAGTACGTATGGACGCCACACAGAGGGACACCCCACGCTTGGAATCTGGGCGCAAAGCTATCAAAACACGACTATCTCTTCTTTACGGGAGACGATGTAATCCTCCACCGGGACTGCCTAGCGTTACTTGCAGAGGCCGCCAAGAAGATCGATCGTGGCCAAATCTCGACTGCAGGTGCCTTGGCGCCTAGGTTAATCTACGTAGCTGGCTACGCAGATCCAAGAGAAGAGGCGGCTGGCAAGGACTACGCCTCCATAGACCCATACACGGGAGACGTAAAAGGCTCGTTCAATGTGGACGGTGAGCGAATCTTGGAAGTATCGGTCATCCACGGCTACTCTATGATACGGAAAGAAGCGTTTCTAAGTGTCGGGGGATTCGACGAGAAGGCCTACAAGGGAAACTACTTCCGAGAAGAAACAGACCTCTGGCTAAGGTTAAGGAGGAACGGGTTCAAACTCTACTACCAACCAAGAGCGAAGATCTACTGCTTACGCGGCCTCACAAAAGGGGGACAATGGTCAAACGTTAGAGGAAGCATCCCGCTCTATGAATATTATGTGTTAAGGAACCATCTCGTCTTTCTGAAGAAGTTTTATGGAAGAAAAGCCTACTTTATGTTCCCCCCATTCATTATCCGCAGGTCCCGCACAGTCCTAAACCAATTTATGAGAAGGCTTTTATTTGAATAGGAAATATTCACGGTTAGGATTCTGGTGGATGACGATGAGTATCGATGACTATCTGAAACCAAAGATGATGATCCCGCTGGTCCTAGGAGCTGGTATCCGCTTCCTCCTCGCTCCACTAACGGAGCAGAGATGGGACATGTATACGTGGAGGCTCCACCAAGCATTCGTTTACGCTTACCATATAAACCCTTTCTGGCCACAACCCCAATTTCAAAACATCCCAGGAGTCTTCTACTGGGCGTATCCCCCTTTCTGGCTCTTTGTTCTTCTAGTGGTCTACCCGTTTTGCATGGTTGTATCGCCTACGCTGTACCCCAGTAGCCCTGAAAGGCTTTGGGAGACTTGGCAAAGCCCCCCGTTTCAGCAATCCCCAAATATGTTTGAATCTTACTGGTCGTTTACTCCACCGAGAGTGAACGTGAACTTACCTGTCCTTGACCTAATCATCAAGACCCCTATCATCCTCGCAGACATCTTCATAGCGATAACTCTCTACATAATGATTGAGTCATTCTCTAAGGAAAAAGCCACCTACGCGTACTATGCTTGGCTTTTCAACCCATATGCCATCTTCATCTCTTCAGTCTGGGGAGTATTCGACGCTATCCCCTCTCTATTCACGCTCCTCTCTCTCAGAGAAATCCTCAACAAGAAATACACAAAGTCTTCACTTTTGCTAGGTATCGCTATCCTATTCAAACTGTATCCAATCATCCTCATACCAACAGTTGCGTCAATATGCCATAAATTAAGCAGAAAGTTTTCGGAAACGGTGAAATACGGTCTAGTCTCGTTCGGCCTCTTCTTTACAGTAACCTTCGCATCTTATTTCTTCTCAGCCTTGCTCTCTGGGCAAGAACCCGTAGGTTTATCCGTCCAATTGATGACTTTTCTCCTCGGTAAAAGAGCCTCACCAGATTGGTATGGCCAGAACATAATCACTGGTTTGACGCCCCTAGTAGTGCTAGCCGATGTGTTCAGAGAGCACAACATCCAGAATCTTCCCGTCTCTCCTTTCTTCATGACTGTAGCCCTCGTCTACATCTTAATGAAAATCTACGGTTCAGAAGAACCTTCTGAAGAAAAGGTACTTTCTTATGTGGTCGTAACCTTCTTCGCAATATATTTGACCTACACGGTTGTAAACCCGCAGTACTTCCTGTGGGTCTTACCTTCACTCCTTCTACTCTCGATGAAGAAGAATAGTTTCGCATTAAGATACCTATACTGGATAATGGGCAGTATCGGAATCCTGTTCGTGCTTTGGCATTATGACCTGTCCTACCTAGTTTCACCCTACTTCCTACCAGAAAGCGTAGGCTACCTACGAATATTCCTTACAAATGTCCCCATAACGGTCTGGCTGACCGCCGCAGCAATCGCAGTCTTCTATCTCATAGGGATAAAGCTGATATTCAAGAAGTCGTAAAGGCGATGTTGGTGCTTGCTCCCCTAACCAGTTGGAGAAGATTAATCTTTGCTGGCATGTTGATTAGGTTTCTATTTAGTTTCTGGACTGGAAACCCAAGCGACTTCGAGATCTTCCTAAGAGTAGGTTACCATGTCGCCCAAGGTGGGAGCCCAACCCAAGCTAAAATCCCCTATGTGGAAGGACTGGGACAACCGTTTTATCGCTACGTCTCTGGCATAGGGTATCTGCCTGCCTGGGGTTTGTGCACAGCTCTAGCTTACAAGACCTATCAGCTGCTCCCCTTCTCACCCTACTTTTACTATTTTCTCCTCAAGTCCTTCCCTATTTTGGGAGATCTAGCTGCAACCTACTTGATATTCTTTATCGTGAAAGGATTGACACATGATGTAAAGAGAGCTGAAGAGGCTGGATTGAGATTTTTCATGTGTCCCTTCGTCATCTTCATAAGCTCGATATGGGGCATGTTCGACTCCATACCGATATCATTGACTCTCCTCTCAATTCTGCTATTGTTTTTAGGCAAGCCGTATTGGAGTGCCCTCGCCTTGGGGTTGGGAATATACTTCAAGGTCGTCCCCATCATATACTTGCCAATTCAGTTGATTCTGATTGGCAAGAGTAAGGGCGCCAAATATTCAATCGTGTATCTCTTAATCTCCATAGCGACACCTTTAGTGCTTACGATAGTACCAATGATCTTGCTGCGTTGGGAGGTCTCCGAAACAGGGATAACGGTTCTAAGCCAAACAGCGATGATGGGTGAAGGGATAACCTACTGGAACCTTTCTTCCTTTTTGAGGGAGCTAGCGCCAAATATCTTCTCAGAAGAACTCTTGAACTTGTTCTTCTCCTTCCCTATCATCCGATATCTCTGGCTTCTGGCTTTAATAGCATGCTATGTGTTCTACCTCAAGGATCAAGTACCCTCTTCTAAGAATATGGATGCGTATAGCTTATACGCTCTATCAAAATGGTCTTCAATTGCGATGATTGGCTTCCTTCTAACGAGAACCTTTATTCCTGAGCAGTTTACCTTGTACCTATTGTTTACAATGACCGTAATGCTCGGTATCTCCCGCAACGCGTCATTAAAGAGATTCTACTTCTATGCTTGGGTTTTCGCGTTGGCCTTTGCCTTCGTCAATCTCTATCCTTTCGCCTTCGCCTATTTGCTGGACATAAACTTGTGGTACGCATTTTATCACTTAGCAACGATGCCACCGTTTTCCACCTTAAGAAACGCGGGACGGTTCGTCCTGGCTGTTTTCTTCGATTATTCTTTGCTCCGGACCCTGATAAACATGGTGAAGGAAGGATGAGTAGAGTCGCTCTTGCTCTGAAAGATAGAAGAGTACAATACTTAGTCATTGTCTGGTTGCTTCTCCTTAAGGCTATGGACATAATTGCGGACCTTGCGTCGAGATTTCGGGGTTTGGAGTTTCTGGGAATTCTGGGATTTGGCTTTCTCACGCCTCCTTCTAGGTTCATCTGGGATGCCCTCACAGCGTTTGCGGGATTGTGGGCTATCTACAGAATACTAGTAGATGTCTTTGGTGTCTCCATCACTCTTAAACCATTAACCAAGAAAGAGTTCTTGCTTGTTTCTATGCTGTTCATATGGTTTTTTTCTGCTGCTATTACTTTGGTACAGTTCACGACGTTGGTTACAACCCCCTTAGCTAATCCCCAGATGATGATGTCGGTCTATCATAACACTAGCTACAATCTGCGCGACATTGAAATCTACGGTTGGTATTGGATCGATTGGGGGGCAGCCTACTATGATGCTGACTTCAAGACAGCTAAGGACATGCTTATGGACGGCGTGTTCTTAGTGAGTAGTAGATATACTTTTGTCTCCCGCCCCCAAGCGTTCTCGGACGCTATAGGCGCAGCAAGTAGAAATGGTCTTAAGGTTGGGATAATCATTTTCCACCCCTACGATGCTGACTACCAAAGAGTGTGGGGTCTACCGATAAATCAGAGCGCATTCGCAGACTTCAGCGCTAACAAATCGTGGATCGAAAAGGTTTACACTCCTAAATTGAAAAACATAGTTGCATTAGGAAGCTTGTTAGGGGTCAGTTGGTATGTTTACTCCGCCATGAGCTTCGATGAGGTTTCCAATTTGGCTAACGCCCAACTGTTTGTGGATGTGACTGACAAAATTACGAATAATACAACCATCATGGTAGGTCCCTATCCCCCAAAGAAAGGCATCACACCATTTCTCAAACTTAGATTGATGCACTGGGATTGGTTCACGGTATCTCGAGATAGCCTAAAGAAAAGACCTGCAAATAACACTTCAATAGGGCAGTTCATTTGGCTATATCATCGAACTGAGGTTTCCTTTGAGGAACTTCAATGGGTTTATGATTGTTTGGGCAATGCAGATAGAATAGAAATATCCGCCCTACGATATGGTGACCAAACTTGGAGCGATGCTGTTATTAATAGTATACTGGAGAATCCGACGCTGATTCAGTATTTTACTACGCTTAACCTACGCATAAAACAGGGAGATCCGAAGGGATATGTAACCCTTATGGATTGGGACACCAATAACGTCACCCTAGACCTCTCAGTATCCTACTTTGAAGACCCAATATCAGTATATGGTGTAGGAGATATCTATGAAGGAGGAACCAAGTATGTTGGCGCCAGCTACTTCATCATAAAGAGGACAACCTTAGCCCAAAAAATGATTGAGATGAGATTCAGCGGAAATGGAACTGACGGTATGTACGGTTGGTTTGTTTACCAGGTGAAATTGGAACATCCCATACAAGTAAGTGAGAATGCGACTCTCTTACTTTTGCTTAGGTTAACCCCGTCAACAGACGGTACGGCATGGGCTCTCTATAGAATGGACCTAAAGACTGAAGAAAACTCCTCCTACTCGCTGTGCTGGCAGTTCCAAGATATCCCCGGAAACTACGTGTTCAGAAGCGAAAATGGCACTAAGAGCAGCATCATTATCGGGAGCGCTACAGAGTGGCGTCTCTATCAATTCGACATACAAAATGTTTTTTACACCAGTTTTTCGCGTAAGCCAGCGAACATCACAAGCATAGAGTATGGGGTAGGAGCTGAACTGGATAACGAAGTCAAATCACAGTTCCTCCTCGCGAAGATATCTCCCCAACCTCTAGAAATCAACGGTAAAAGAATAGAGGATATTAGACCGTCGATCCCGCTGAAAAACGGTAACCTCATTGAAGTAAAGGGTCTCTACATAAGGAATCTTCCCATAGTCACAAGAATCCCCTACGATAATGAAAGTGTGCATATCCAATGGATGCCACTCAAAATATATAGGAATGAATTTTATGAATGGCTCTTGGAGAAACCTCCGAATGCCACACAAATCGAAACGGAGTTGACTTTCAATATATTCCGGCAAACAAGCAAAATACTTTACATGGGAAAGGAGATTACGATCGAACCTCAGCGACAGGAAACGTGCACACTAAAATCGGAGGATATTCCTACAAGAGCAGCCCTTCTCATAATAGGTGAGACCAATACGCTTCTCCTACCCGTGGTGGTTTGTTTACCAGTCCTATTTTTCCTGATTCAGATATTGTCTAAATTAGTTAAAGTATCGTACGGCCGATCCATGCGAGAGGGCAGCAAAAGATATCTGAGACGATCGTAATGAAACTTGACCTCGTCAAGATTTCCCATTTAGCCTTATTAAGTTTCGTCGTATCGACCTATTTACTTGTCTCGTCCGGCTTCTTTGAAGCATGGAGATCTTATGAATTGCACGGAACAGGTCACGACCCGCACAACTGGCAGTGGGCTTTGGAACAATTTGTAGGAGTGTGAATGTGGATTAGTGTTGATGGATGGAGGTTAGAGGAATGAGGACTCGTTTCTCTCTGTTTCCTCTGTTATTTTCGGCTGCTGTCGCTTTGATACAGTTCACGACGTTGGTTACAGCTCCCTTAGCTAAGCCACAGATGACGACATCTGTCTATCACAACACTAGCTACAGCCTGCGCGACAATCTGCTTGGCATTGAGATCTATGGTTGGTATTGGATCGATTGGGGACCAGGCTACTATGATGCTGACTTCAAGATAGCTAAGGACATGCTTATGGACGGCGTCTTCTTAGTGAGTGATAGGTATACTTTTGCTTCGCATCCAGAGGTCTTCGTAGAAGCCATAGACATAGCTAGTAGAAATGGACTTGAAGTTGGTGTAGTCATTTTCCACCCTTACGACTATGATTTCCAAGCGGCATGGGGTTTGCCCGCAAATCAGGGCGTGTTCGCAGACTTTACCAACAAGACATGGATTGAAGAAGTCTATACTGTCAGACTGAGAAATAGCGTTGCCATAGGAAGTTCAATGGGGGTAAGTTGGTACATTTACGACGATATGACTTTTGATAAGGTTGCCGATTTGACTAATGCCCAATTGTTTGTTGATGTAACCTATAGTATCACGAACAATAAGACTATCATGCTAAGTCACTATCCTCCTTTCGGTAGTATATCAAACTTTCTTAATCTCAGTGTCATGCACTGGGACTGGTATACAGCGCCTGAAGATATCGCTGCAATAGAAGACAGCTTAACGAAGAGACCCTTAAATAATACTTCGATAGGACAGTTCATCTGGTTATATTACAGGAGCGAAATATCCTTTGTAGACCTTCAGTCAATTTACGAGGTACTGAGTAATGCGAATAGAATAGAGATATTCACATTACGGATTGGGGACCAAAGCTGGACTGATGCTGTCACTAATAGCATACTGGAGAACCCAACGTTGGTGGAATACCTTACTTTGCTCAACCGGCGCATAAAACATAGAGGAATCGGGCCTCAACCTGGAGATAGGGAGGGCAGACCCAGATACATAGTGAGAATAGCCTTTAGAAAAGACTGAGAGGACAAACCGCTGAATCCCTAGAGTTTCATCCCTAGAATAAAGAATCCGGCGCTTAACCCTCTTTTGTCTAATGGCTTATCGAAGGATCCTAGAACATGAAGGATCTGAAAGACGTATTTAGCCAAAATTTTGGCCAGATCCAGGAAAGCAAAACGCTTTACAGCAATGCTATTTATTGGAGTAGATATTTCGATCTTTTTCTTTTGTTTTCTGAGGATCAAATCTGTAAGGAAAGGAAATACACAGATATCACATATCGTCGTGACAAAGATATCCCATATCTTCCTGATTCAGATATTGTCCAAACTAGTTAAGGTATCATACGATCGATCAACAACTGAGGCAAAAGAGGATAGACTTTCAGAGAGCCGCCCAGCAAAATTCCATTCATCGAATAACATTTCTTTCTCCTAATTTCTTCACGAAGAAAAGTTGTGTCATCTTCAATTGCATACGCGAGTCAACAGCCGATCTATCATCATTTCCCTCCTCCAAAAGGTTTTCCTTCTAGGTTTAAGCATATTGAATTTAGCGATGTCAGTGAGGCGGTTCATTCGGTTGGTTTATGAGGGTGTGTTGTGGAGAAAGCAAACATGGATACCTGCAATTCGAATTTGGACACATCGGAAACGAATCAGCTTAGAAAAGCTCAGATGACTGCAGAATTTATGTTTGAGAGAAGAATCTGGGGTGGAGAATTTGATTTATCCAAGTATTCCTTTGTTAACTTCCTTAAGTTATTTGCAAGTAATATTTGGCCACTGATTACTTTCCTTCTTGACGTCCCAAAAAATGGTATTCTCTTAGATAATGGTTGCGGCGTTGGTAACTACACTCTATGGCTTGCTTACAGCCTCGGATGCAACGTTGTTGGAATTGACCTATCCAAGCATGCTATAAAAATTGCTAAGCGGACGACCGCTAACATCACGTACTTCCAGGATAGTCATATTCTCATCGACTTCATAGTTGCGGAAGGCAGATACTTACCATTCAAGGCTGAGTGTTTTGACGGTGTATTCGCAATGGACATTTTTGGTCATCTCCCTAGTCTCGATAAAGCCTTCTCGGAGATATCGAGACTTCTAAAACCTGATGGAATAGGATCATTTTGCACCGAATCATCTGGTTCAACGAAGTTTCGAAGGCGCGTAACTAAACTACTGGGGTATAATCCTTGGGATACATTAGATGGTCACATTTCACTTTTCACCTTTGAACAACTGAAAGAAATGCTAGAGAAACAAGGACTTTTTGTTAAGGTGAGAAAGTTTGAACCGAGATTTCTTGATTTACTCATCAGCACATCATGGAGCGGTGGCGGCGGCTTCGGCTGGCTTGAAGATTCAATCCCAAGACTACGTTCCCACTTCAGATTAAGAAGATTTTTGGGCAAGGCTTTAGAAACGATGTACTCTATTCCCGTTATTAGCCCTCTAGCTTATTCGCTTCGAACAGCCCTCTACCGTCTATTCCTTGGTGTCTCTGGTGCTGATACAGGAGAAATCTACATTAAAGTACAAAAAGCCAGCTAAGTGATAAACGGGATTTCATAGTCTTTGTGATTCAGATATTTTCCAAAATAGTCAAAGTCTCATCCGATTGACCGATACAACTGACACCGAAGAACTTTTCGAGAATTCAAGAATAGGAACATTTTTCCATGGATTCAGTACCTTGGAGGCAATTCTTCATGCCAAACGAGCTCGAAACTCAGACAAGCATATATTTTCTTCTTAATAATCATCGGAGAAATTTGATACAATGTAAACTAGAGTCATAGCGTCACTTCTTTATCAGATTTCTGAGATTGTAACCTTCCCTTTAGAGAACCGAAAAATCCTATTATGTCGAACAGCGTTTTACCGGTCAAAATAGTTAGGAATGGATAAAACAAAATCTGTGAATAATAGTATGCAGTTTTTGCAACAAACACCAGAACTGCTAGGTAGGCTATTAACCATATTAAAGTGGGATTGATCCTCTTTTCTCTCAAGCCAATAACGACTCCATATACAACTGATATCCAGCCAAGTTGCAGAAAGTAATCATAGATATGCTGATAACTCCATGGATATTCAGACATTGACCTGACTAACCATTCAGGGGAAGCACGGGACAATTGAATCGAAGCGACTGCTTTGAAAAGCGGAAAGTTGAGCATATATCCGTACAGGGGATACAACAAAAACAAGGAGCCACCAATAACCAACGACAAGAAACTTCTGATTGTGCCCTTCTTAAGAGTACTTTCCGAGTTCAACATCATTGTAAGTGCTACAGCCAAAATAGCGAAGATCCCCAAGCCCTTGCTTAAAGATGCAAGACCCGAGAAAATAGCCGAGAAAATCCACCATCTCTCGCTACCGGAGCTAAGATACACTGACAGAGCGTAGATTGACAGCATAGAAAAAAAGGCCGCACCATGATCTAGGAATATCATCTTCTGTTGAAGGACTATAGAGGGCACAAAGGCATACATTAGACCTGAAATTACGGCGGCTTCCGTTCCAAACTGCTTCCTGCAGATTACCATCGCTAGGTATATAGTTGGCAAACAAAACAATAGGATCGACGCCAATCTAATATCATAGAATCTAGCCTCCGTACCGAAAAACTGTGACAACTTCTTTACGGCACCTAATACTAGAGGGTACAAAACCGGGTGATCGAGCCAGGGCTCGACGCCATCATCTGGGATGGCGGCCCCGAACTGCGCATAAACGGATGTGAAGGTTGAACCAGTTCGGAGTTTCCCTTGTGACAAATTGTAAGCTAACCAGTCATAAGCTTCCTCATCGCAATAGCGCTCTAGCGAATAAACGTCAATCCTAAAAATCAGGGCAACTAAAACGATGAGCAAAAAGATTCCATTCGAACTTTGGAATAGAATCTTTTTCCTATCAGATTTCATTGTTGGTCCCATTAAGTTTTAAAT
>CAZQDW010000033.1:0-10204 GCA_964592315.1 uncultured Candidatus Bathyarchaeia archaeon | reverse complement strand
TATCCCCTTGCTAGACAACTTGCTCACCTCTGCATCAGGCTCGCGCTAAACTGATGATATAGTCTTTTTCTAGGAGCTTTCAGCAGATAAACCTTCATATTCTCTCAGTCCAACGGCTCCTGAAGGAGGAAGGAACGAAGACAGGCAAACTAATATATGAGGTTAGGGTAACAATAGTTCCACGGAGAATGTTGAAAGACCCGAGCATTTGACGATTTTGCCTATGTGGATTTGCGAGGTAGATTAAGTTGTGGAATCTGGCTATGTGTTGGCTCTATGCGATAACCAAGTATCGCTATGTTCCAAATCTTGAGGAGATAATGTTAGCGATTGACGATGCGAAGAGGCTCGGTTTCAGATACATGGAGCTCGAGGGTGTGGGGAGGCAGCTCTATACTGTCTCGGATAACCGTTCCTCCATCAAGAAGAGATGCGAAGAGAAGGAAATCACCCTCATAGACTTTGTTCCAGTCCTGCCTGACCTGATGTCCCAAGATCAAAGGAAAAAAAGCAAAGCACTCGACGACTTCAGAATAGGATGCGAAGTTGCCTCGTACTTCGAGACAGCCCTCATCCAGGTTGACACATTTAATCTACCGATTCACGTTGAGGCTCCGTATGACATCTCTGAAGATTTCAGATTCATCTATAGAGCACCCTCTCTTAGGGTTGAACCGAAGTTTGACTTCTGGGAATACTTCGACAACATCCTTGTGCCCTCGATAGGCAAGTGCAACGATATGGCCGAGGACCATGGATTGAAACTTTGCGTCGAACCTAGAACATGGGAGAACATATCGAATACATGGGCTTTGGAGCTTCTTATGCGCGCGGTCAGCAGCCACAATCTCGGAGCGGTCTTGGATGTTGCCCATCTGTCCGCTCAGAAGATGAACATAGTTCAATGTGTTGAGATGCTTGGGAAGAGAATATTTTATGTCCACGCGAGCGACAACGACTACTTAACGGAAGACCACCTTGAGATCGGAAAAGGAAAAGTTGACTGGACTAGTCTGCTGAAATCGCTCAAGAAGCATGCATATGCGGGCTACATTGGAATAGATATAGGCGGAAAACCCGAGCTGAAGCCTCACCTGGATATGATGTATACAAACTCTAAAGGATACCTAGACGGCATGATGAAAACTCTGAAATAACCCATCAAACGGTAAGATAGCTGTCACAGGCTGCTTAGCAAATTCAAAAGATTGCGCATACATATCTCCGAGGCGCTTTCGCCTAGGCGAGAAAACTCTTCGCCGCCAGGCCTAACCAAAAGTTTGTCCTCAAGCTGCCTTCTCGGTCTCCAATGTGTCTCTAATGAGAGATATCCCTTGTACCCATCTTCCTTCAAAGCTCTCAGCTGGCTACGATAATCAACTTCACCGTCCCCAAACGCCACACACTCAGGTTTCCCTTCAGTCCCCTTACGGACACCGTCCTTAATGTGTACGTGGATTATCCTATCTCTTACCCGTCTATACCCGTCTGGGTAGGGAGTCTCTCCAGACGGATCCCAAATAGCGTTACCAGGATCCCATATAACTCTGAAATTCTTCGAATCTAGACGATCTAAGAACCGAGCCAGCTCTTCGCCGTTTCCTATGAATGTTGAAGGCTCATTCTCGATTCCGAGGAGGATTCCCTCGGACTCCACTATCTCTACGGGTTTCTGAAACTTCTCTATGATCCTTTCTATGTAGTTGTCCATGTGGTTCTTTCTCCAGAATGTGAAGCCTCTTATTATGTTTGTATTTAAGCTCTTTGCCAACCTAATGCAACTTCTCAGTATGTCCAAGTGTTCTCGGTATTCATTTTCGTTATCGATATCGGCTTTGAAGAACGGTGAAGCAATAGCGCTAACTTCCAGACCATATTCCTTCAGAATCTTCTTGATGTCATCTACATTGGTAAAGAGGTTTTGAGGGCTCTTACTCCATAGGCTTCTGATTTCAACCCCCTCGAGGTTAAATCGACGCGCGAACCTGGCTGCAACCTCCAGGTCCTGAGATACTTCATCGGTTATGACGGAAAGCTTAAAATGATTCAATGATGTCCCCTTGCTTCAAAATACAACAAACTAGGGTTTAAAAATTACTTTAGCACTGCGGTGTAGGTATTCCGTTTTCGTGCCAGCGCCTACAGCGGCATAGTACTCTTTTTCTTGCCTCATCGAACTTGATCATTTCCCGGTATTGTTCTCTCAAGAGTGATCATCTTGCTCGATATACTAGATAGTGCTTTGGTGACCGCGAGATTTTTGCAGTTCACATTTATCTTTAGGTCTCGACAGATATTCTTGCACATTGAATAAGAACCTAAACCGAGGTCTCTGAATGAAGCTTCAAGTCAAGTTCTTAGGGCTTGAGGCAGGGGGCCGCTCCGTCGTCGTCCTGAACAGAGAAGATGCGGAAGACCTAGGCGTCTCAAGCCTTGGAAGAGTCAGAGTTAGATCTAATGGAACAGAGTTGACTGCAATCGTCAATACCACAACAAAGCTTATCGTTGAAGGCTACGTGGGCGTCTACGAAGAGGTCAGAAATGCTCTAAATCTAAGTGAAGGCGTTGAGATTGATGTCGAGATGGCGCCATTCCCAACTTCACTCTATTTCATAAGGAACAAATTAAGAGGAAGAAAGCTCACCTACGATGAAGTCTACGAGATCACTAGGGATGTGGTTGAGGGAAACCTAAGCGAGATTGAGATCGCCTCCTTCGTGACGGCAATGCACACCTTCGGTTTGGACTTAGACGAAGCAACGAACCTTTCGCTGGCAATGGTTGAGACGGGCAACACATTGAAGCTAAATAAGCCGTTAATCGTAGACAAGCATTCCATAGGAGGAGTACCCGGAGACAAGACGACACTGCTGGTCGTTCCGATCATTGCAGCTTGCGGGTTAACGATACCGAAGTCGTCCTCTAGGGCCATAACCTCGGCTGCAGGAACGGCGGACAGGGCTGAAATCCTGATGCCAGTCGGTTTAGACATCGATGAAATGCGCCAAGTTGTGGAGAAGACGAACGGCTGCATAGTCTGGGGAGGATCCATCTATTTGGCCCCCGCTGACGACATCTTTGTGAGAGTTGAACATCCGCTTTCGATAGACCCATTGCTGCTTCCATCCATCATGAGCAAGAAGAAGGCTGTTGGCGCGAACCTTCTAGTGATGGATATTCCAACGGGAAGAGGCACAAAGGTTAAGACGATCGGAGAGGCGGACTTGCTCGCTAAGGACTTTATAGAGCTGGGCAAGCGTCTTGGCATGACTGTCCAGTGCGCACTTACATATGGTGAACAGCCGGTCGGTAACGCTATCGGACCTGCTCTAGAGGCTAGAGAGGCCTTGAGCATTCTGATGGGGAATGAGCATATTCTGGACTTGATAGATAAGGCTACTTTAATGGCAGGCATACTTCTAGAGATGTGCGGGAAGGAGAATGGAAAAGAGCTTGCTCTGCAAGCCCTAAGATCTGGAAATGCTGAAAAGAAGTTGAGGGAGATAGTGGCCGCTCAGGGCGGAAATCCGGAAATAAGACCAGAAGACATCGTGGTTGGGGATCAGCAATTCACGGTATGTTCGAATAAGGCGGGTTACCTACTCTGGATAGATAATACATCGATCGTTGAGGTGTCTCGGCTCGCCGGCGCGCCTAAGGATAAGGGTGCAGGTATCCTACTTCATAAAAAGATCGGGGATAGGGTCGAAAAGGATGAGCCATTGTTCACTATGTATGCGGAGAGAAATGCCAAGTTGCAACGGGGACTAGATGAGCTTGAGAAGACAAGCGTTATGGGCGTCGGCGAGAGGATGGAGATGCTGATCCACGAAGTAAAGGAGAGGCCCGTGACGAAGAAGGCCTTCATGCTAGAGAGGTAAAACTTTCCCACTTCATTTTTGGCTGGTTCTCAAATTTGATCAAAGCTGTGACTTTTGACTTATGGAATACTCTGATCTCCGAAGGAAGCTATGAGGATCTGAGGGTAGAACTCCTGACCAAGATCTTGAACGAGGAAGGCATCCCCAGAGAACACAACGAAGTTAGGAAGGCCTATTTTGCGGCACATGAACGCGCCCACAAAATTGGAAGAAAGGAGAACTACCGCTACGTATCACCCGATGAGAGGCTGGGATACACGCTAGAAGACCTAAGAGCCAGTCTGCCAACAAATCTAAAGACACTGATTCTTAAGGAATTCAAGGAAACTATACTTAGGTGTCCGCCATCGCTTGTTGAAGGTGTGAACGACGTCTTAAGGTTCTTGAAATCTAATTATAGATTAGGAATAATATGCGATACGAGTATGACGCCAGGCAAAGTCTTGAGGATAATGCTTGAAAGGGCACAAGTTTTGGGTTTCTTCGAAGCGACGGCTTTTTCAGACGAAGTTGGATATAACAAACCTCACAGGCTTATCTTCGAGACAGCGTTGGGTCAGCTACGGGTAAACCCTTCAGAGGCGGTTCATGTCGGCGACCTCATCCAAACCGATATCGCAGGCGCAAAAGCAATAGGGATGAGAGCAATCTGGTTCAACAGAAAAGGAACAGTTAATACAGGTCAGTATTCCCCAGACTTTCAGATCGCCGCGTTGCCTCAGCTCACAGAGGTCCTGAGGAAGATTTCTTAACGGAAAGAGACTTGTACCACTCTGCAAACTTCCTCAAAGCACGTGATCTATGCGAGAACTTGCTCTTCTCAAACAAGGATATTTCTCCAAAAGTCTTGCCCCCACCTCCAGAGGGTTCAAAGATAGGATCGAAGCCGAATCCAGAAGATCCTCTTGGCTCCTCAGCGATTCTTCCGTCAGAGACACCTTCGAAAGATTTCAGAGAGCGACCGGAGCCGCAGAAGACGACTGCAGAACGAAACTGAGCGTATCGATCTTCGACGCCCTGCATAAGTTTGAGGACGCCTTCATTGCCTATCGTCCGATGCACATACGATGAGTAAGAACCAGGAAAACCTTTCAGAACCCTCACGAAGAGCCCGGCATCCTCAACGATCAGCGGTAGATTGCTCTTCTTGAAGGCTTCGAGAGCGCTCGCCCTGGCAATATTCTCTATGTTATCGTCTTGAATCTCGGTCGCCTTGATCCTAAGCATCGCCAAGCCGATCCCGTCCTCAGCTAGGACTCTTCTAGCCTCGTTGAACTTGTGCAGGTTGCCGGTGATAAAGAAGACAGCTCGGCCTAGAGGAAACTCTTTGCTTTTCACCTTTTGGATGTCCTCTCTGATTTTTTATTCACTAAAAGGATGCTCACTCTTAATTAAACTTCTTAACAATATTACATGCAGTCCGTTTTGAGCGATTTTCCTCAAACTAGAGTCTTCGAGTGGGGTACACAGTTCATCTTTCCGAGACATACCGACCTCTTCTCTCTATCTCCGTGACCTTCCCAAGGACCTCGGCTGCCATCTTTTCTCCCAAAGTTTTCTTGTAGCCCTCTATAATTGCGTTGAAGCAATCTTTCTCATAGTCGTAGTGGACGCTTTGGAGAGCCCTCTTCACCAGGTGTATATCGACGCCTCTCGCTTCGAGTTCCGTTGTTTGCTCGCTGAGACCAAAGTCAACAAAGACCACCTTGCCTTGAGCCGTCAGAATCATGTTAGACGTAGTTAGATCTCCGTGTATTATTCCGTTTCTATGGAGTTTGCCGATGTTCTCCCCTATACTCCGGCACAAGTTGATTCTCTCTTCGGAAGAGAGGTCCCCAAGAATCTGCTTGACCTGTTTTCCCTCAACGAACTCCATGATGATTGTGGCCTCCGACGGGTCTACCATGAAGATTATAGGCGTTGGAACCCCAGCTTCCTTTGCCCTATGAATTATCTGCGGCTCGTGTACAGTTCTTTCAGCTCTGATCTCATCGTCCAACTCATGTATGCGGTATCCCTTGGCTAAACGTCGCTTCATTATTACCTTGCGATCGTGCCAGTCTTCAAGGTATAGGTTAGCCTCTGCACCTTTCTTGATTAGCATTACCAGACACCAATTTTCTACTTGCATTTTCCTAGACTTTAACCTTTGTCATAGTCCATGACATAGCCAGCCTTCTGTCGCGTGTGATTCCATTGGAGGTTTTTTACACGTGTCACAGAATGTGTTCTCGTTAAACTAAACACTGTTTCCTGCTCAATTTAGAACCGATGATAAGGATCAACCGGAGAATTATCACGGAAATGATGAGGTTTCTTTATTTTGATATAGGCGACCTTTATTAGGGAAGTTCAGGTCTAACCCAATTGAGGTGGAAGTTTGAGAAGGAACTGCGTTAAAAGAAAATTGAAAGAGGGGAAAACCTCTGTCGGAACATGGATCGGTATAGGTCACCCGGATATACCTGATATCTTGGCCAATCTGGGTTTCGACTGGTTCGTCTTTGACACGGAGCATGGTCCCCACAGCATAGAAACCGTTCAGCATTTGATCCAAGCGATAGGGTGGAGCCCAACTCTCCCACTGGTTCGAGTCGCATGGAACGATATGGTGCTTATAAAAAGAGCTTTAGACATTGGCGCTTACGGTGTCATAATACCTTGGGTCAACACGAAGAAAGAAGCAGAGAACGCGGTTAAATACTGCCACTACCCCCAAAGCGGCGGTCTGAGAGGTTGCGGTCCAAGAAAATCCAGCAACTACGGATTCGACCGCGAATACTTTGAAGTGGTTGATGAAGAGCTCCTCATCGGCATCCAGATCGAAACCGAGACCGCCCTAAACAATCTGGAGGGCATCTTCTCCGTTGAAGGTATAGATGTTGCCTACGTCGGACCCGCTGATCTCTCGATGTCGCTGGGAATATTCGGTCAGTTCAACCATCCTAAATTTACTCGAGCCCTTGAGATGGTCATAGATGAAGCGAAGGCCGCAGGCATAGCTCCGGGAATCCACTGCTCAGTAGAGAACATCAATCAGTATATAGAGAAAGGCTTCCGGTTTAACTCGTTGAGTTCGGATGATGATCTACTCATCCGGGGGGCTGTCAGCGGCATAAAGGGAATAAAGGGATGGAAGCCTCTTGACTCTGCTCCTGCAGCCTACCTGTTCAAGTAATAGGATGTCGCACGTCAGGGGCAAAATCCTATTTAAGCCTTTTTCCCAATTTTTCTTCACATGATATCATCGAGGTTGTGTAGAGACATTCCAATCGATAGGTAATGTACTCGCCTCAATATCTTCAAGAATATCTTGTCTAGAGCTTGAATGCGCTAAGTATGGCAGGATCTAGATCTTCAAACCTCTTAAGCCACTCGATTCTTTCCTTCTTCAGTCCATTGACGTAGCCATTGACTTCATCTTGAGAGTAAAACCTAGATAGTTCAAACTTCTCCATCTGCACTCCATTGACCTTTCTGGGCACTGACGTGCCGAAGTATGGCTCCTGCTCCCACTCCACGACGTCGCGAGTAATCCCTCTTATGATCGCCGCCATCTCAGGTATCTCCACCCTTAGAACGGCTTGCTTTAGGACCTTATTACCTCTCTCTCCCCTTTCTAATCTCTCTCCGACGCCGCCGGTGTTCAGCAAATAGCATTGAACCTTGTCGTTGTACTTTCTCAGGAGGTGGTAGAACCAGTTTCCTTCCTCAGCCTCGTCGCCGACGATGAAGGGGTTGGTTCCGACCTCTCTCACTGAGTCCCCTGCTCGGCGAGGGTCGCCTGCTGAGGTCTCAATCGACTCACCTAGCATGAAGGCAGCCGCTGCTTGCTCAATTGTCAACTTTGACGCGATCGGTGCAACTGTATTCCGCCTCGTGATGAAGATGATGATCATTCCGTCCAATTGGTCGAGGGGCGGTAGGTTTACGCTTTCAGACTTGTCAGCGCCAAGATCATCCCTCTGTATTATAGCCCTTCCGTTCTCGGTCAGAGTCATATCGTCGAAGTGCACGTTGCCGAGGTAGTCAACCATAACGTTTTCGAAGATCGTGTTGTGGCTTATGGCTGCCCTAAAGATTACAGGCTGCACCTTCGGATCTAGGTAATCCGTCTTGAGGTAGAAGCCCCTCTCAGATCCGAGCGCTGAACCATCCGACCTCAGGAAAACCACGTCGTCCTGAACGATCTCTTGCCCTTCCCCATCCTCGATTAGGCCATGATTATGGCAGGCGTGGGTGGTCTTGCCGGTTGCGCTCAACCCAAACAGGATCATGCCGTATCTCCTAATTCTTCCATTCTTGTCTCTCGCCTTAACAACCTTTGCTCCGGCATGAACGCCTAGCATTCCTTCATGCTTCGCGGTCCACATGGCCAACCTCAGAAAGCCTTTCTTGGCCTCTCCGTAATAGTCTGAACCGAGGACGTAGGTAATCCCTATCTCAGGAAAAACGAGAATCTGCCTATCTTTCTCTTGCCACTCCGGCACGTAGAGGATGTAAAGCTCAGGTCCAGGTGCACCTTTCCTGAGGGGGAAGAGGGTCTGGCCAACCATATAAGCGAGGCGAACCATCTCCCTTCGATGAACCGATACGTACAGCGTGCAATGGGGGTTAAAGTAGGGGTTATCTCCCATCGTCCTCTCGACACAAACCAGTGGCGCCCTCTTCAGATACTTGTGTACAGATTCCACAGTTTTGGATGCATCTCTCAATGCATCCTTTTGCCTCTGGTTTGGCTGACGCTGAAGCACTTTAGGGCTTCCAATATATACGGTTAGCCAAGCGCTTCGGTTTTTCACCGTGGATACAAAGTTGTAACTGCCGTAGACTGTCCGGACCCCGTATCGTTCTGCTGTTTGTCTGAGCTCTTCAGGCGTTGGTGAGGTTACGTTGCCAGAATGGCGCAAGCTCTTCATGGTGTCTAGTACTGTTTCGAGTAGGGCTTTCACGTCGTACTGCGGACATTCTAAAGTTTGGGTCACGTCGATTCCTTAACTTTGGTTTTATTGGGGACAAATATCTCAGAGAAATGGTATTTAAGATTTTCGTTTTTCTGTTACGATTTTCGTAAAGCCCGCTCATAACATCGGTATGCTTGGTCTTGCTTGCGTAGTCCGGACCGACTACGAACGTTGCAATATTCTCGTTGGCCTACCTTACGCGGTTTTCCTCCGACTATGGCGGTATAGCTTGACCAGTCTCGGTGTGGTGTGAGAAATGTGATCGCGCCTATTGAAGGACTTGCCCGGAAGACGCCAACTACATCTGGAAACTTGGTATTTATCCGTCAATCCATGGAATATAGACTTCGTCCAGCCGCCACTTCAGCTTAACGTAGCTCTTTTCAATTGGCGTTGTCACTCCGTGTTTGTAGCAGAGTATTCCATTCCACGCTATCATGGCTCCATTGTCCAGGGCATACTGCTTAGGGACAACGCAAAATCTGGCGTCGTGATCATCCGCGATGATCCTAAGCATAGATTGAAGCCTGCTGTTGGCGGCAACACCGCCAGTTAGCAGAACCTCAGGTTTCTCGGTGTGAGCCAGAGCCCTCTCGGTTACTTCAGTTAGCATTGAGAAGGCCACCTCCTGAAAGCTGAAACAGATATCTTCAAGCCTATGCTGCCCCTTGTGGAAAAGGCTGATTGCGGCTGTTAGAAGTCCGCTATATGAAAGATCCATTCCCTTCACGACGTAGGGTAATGGAATGAAGACTTTGCCTCGGGTTGCCCACTCTTCGACTACTTTTCCGAGGGGGGTTCCATCCCTGGGGTTCAGCCCAGCCTCTCTTGCGAAGACATCTAGACAGTTTCCAACAGCTATGTCTAAGGTTTCCCCGAATACTCTATATCTATTCGCTTCGAAGGCGGAAACTATAGTGTTGCCGCCCGATACATAAAGCGTAACTGGGTCTTTCGCCTCACTTACCAACCTTCCAATCTCTATGTGGGCTACACAATGGTTAACTCCCACCAGGGGAATTCGCAGGTAAGAAGCTAATGCTCGAGCCATCGTCGCGCCAGTTCTCAAACAGGGACCTAGACCCGGCCCCTGTGAAAAGGCGATGACTGCGATGTCTTTGGGCTTTATTCCAGCTTTCTTGATGGCTTCAGATAGAACTTTTCCTGCTACTTCGGCGTGGTGTTGGGCAGCCTCTCTGGGGTGTATGCCCCCGCTCTCAGATATATACGCATCAATGATGTTTGCCAGAACTTTACCATCGAAGGATGCGATGCCTACGCTGAGATCGTCGGCTGTGCTCTCAATCCCCAAGCAATACATACCTATAGAAAGCGTGGAAAGCAATATAAATTCCATGT
>CAZQDW010000032.1:0-10490 GCA_964592315.1 uncultured Candidatus Bathyarchaeia archaeon | reverse complement strand
CCGTAATGTCCCTGATTGCATCATTGTTTGCCGTGCTAATGGTAAACTATAACTTGCTAGGACTTTTAAATATTCACTAAGCTCATTAGGCATAATCAGTCACTTCCTTTCGTTGAAACTAATTTATTAACATTTACTCCTCAGTCTAACCAATGCATAAGTTACACGATTAGAGTCGTCGGAGAAGAAAATAAGACATGAAGACTAAAATCGTAGACCTTTAACGATAGTAGAGCCCCGCCTCAGTTCTTGATCGCGTTTTTTATCTTTAGATAATTTTATATAAATTTCTCTTTGTAGAGGTTCATAGCGTAGTTAATTGTCTTTTTGGCCTCTTCCGCCTCCTTCCAACCTATGAATCTGACAAATTTTCTAAGCTCTAACCGCTTATATGTTTCGAAGAACTCCCTTATCTCCTTCAAAAGGTGGGGATGAACATCAGCGAGGTCTTTGTAGCCATCAAACCTTGGGTCCCTTATAGGGACGGATAATATCTTTGGATCTTCTCCCTCCTCGTCCTCCAAGATTAGTGCACCTACCGGTCTAACCTTGATTATGCAGCCTACTTCAAGAGGCTCGTAAGATAGGATCATTGCGTCAAGCGGATCATTATCATCATACCATGTTTGAGGGATGAAACCGTACTCAACAGGAAAGACGACTGATGAGTGGAGAACACGATCGAGTACAAAGGCTTCCCATTCCCAATTATACTCATACTTGTCTCTGGAATGGCTTATGACCTCAATTACGGCATTGATAACCTCAGGTGGGTCGTCACCAGTTGGGATATCACGCCAAAGGTTCACCATGATATGTTCCTCAGCAACAATTAGAATGTAAGGGATTAAGCCTTACCTCTTCAAGACCGAATCTTATCTAAAAGCTTTCTCTCCGCAAACTTTTCTAACCGTACAAGATCATCCTTGGTTTTGGCTTCTACTGTTAGCCTTATTTGTGGCTGCGTATTCGACGGTCTTATGAGGAACCAACCATTCGGCTCTATCACTTTAACGCCGTCCACCGTGAAAAGTTGATACCCCATCTCTTTTAACTCCTGCGTGAGGTCTTCGACAACATGGAACTTCTTCTCATCTGGACAGTCGAAATTCTCCGAACGCATTGGGTAGACGGGCATTGAATCGACGATTTCAGAAAATCTCTCGTCTCTTTTAGATAGAGATTCAGCCAGCTTCAAACTCGCGAACACGGCATCGTCGAAGCCATACAAATCGGCAAAGTAATAGTGACCGCTCGATTCGCCTCCGAAGACCGCTTTCTCCTGTAACATCTTTTCATTGATGTAGGTGTGACCTACACGGCTGAGTACGGGTTTTCCTCCTCGTGAACGTACAGCCTCTTCAACGCTCATGGAGCAGCTAACTTCATAAACTATGGGCGCCCCTTTGCGCTCCTTTAGAAATCGTTCGGCAAGAATGATCAGAACAGAGTCCTCCGGAACAATTCTGCCCCTTTCATCTACGAAAATGCACCGGTCACCATCGCCATCAAACGCTACACCAAAGTCGGCTTCTTCCTCTAGAACGATCTTTGCCAGAGCGTCTAGTACATCTCGGGTAGGCTCAGGAGGATGCGCCGGGAAATTGCCATCAGGCTCGGAATTCAATGCGACAACACTTATTCCTGCGTCCTCGAACAACTTTGGGATCAGTAATGAGCATGATCCATTTCCTGGATCAAAAATCCCCGTTAATCTGCGTTCTAGGTGTGTTCTCTGTAAGACATAATTCTCGTAGTCGATCAAGATCCGGGTGTTCTTTTCAAGCCTACCAGGGGTCGAATACTTGAACCGGCCAGCCATAGCGATCTTCTTAAGGGCTTCCATTCCCTTGCCTTCGCAGATGAAACCGTCTTTAGACAAGATTTTGAACCCGTTCCACTCTGGCGGGTTGTGAGAGGCGCTCACCATGATGCCGCCATCCTTGCGGTAGTGAGCCGTAGAAAAGTACAACATGGGCGTCGTAACGACGCCGATTTCTTCAACGTCGCATCCCCCTGAGATCAAGCCCTTAATCAAAGCGTCTTCTAGAGCCTTGCCACTTAGTCTGACATCCCTGCCGACGATCAATTCCTCTTCTTCACCGTCTAGGTAGGTGGAGAAGGCTTTACCTATCTTTGAAGCGGTCTCTTCTGTGAGGTCAACGCCGTACGTGCCGCGAATGTCGTAGGCTCTGAAAATATGCTCCGCTATCATAAGTCGATTCCACACACAAACATATCAGCAGAAAGCGTCGAATATAAGAGTTATGAGAAGGCCACAGAGAAAATCAATCAATTTAAATAGCCTCGCCACAATCTTATACGGTTCAAGACCTAGAGGGCAAGCCGTTTGAAATTTGACGTAGTAATCGTTGGAGCAGGCCCAGCAGGGATCTTCTCAGCCCTCGAATTGACAAAGAATACAGACTTAAGAATTCTTATGTTGGATAAAGGGCCCGATCTTGACAAGCGAAGATGCCCCGCCAGCAGAGGCTTGGGTTGCGTAAGGTGTGAACCGTGCTTTCTCCTTTCAGGTTGGGGAGGAGCCGGTGCATTCAGTGATGGGAAACTCACAATATCAACCGAGGTTGGCGGTTGGCTGGACGAGTATATGACTCGGGACGAACTCTCACGTCTGTTAGATTATGTAGACGGGATCTACTCAAAGTTTGGAGATTCTCATAAAGTCTACGGAACCGAATCGGACGAGATTGAAAGGATTGAGAGGAAAGCCTCCTTCGCTGGTTTGAAACTCGTCAGACAGAAGATTCGGCATCTAGGAACAGAGAGATGCGCCGAAGTCTTAAAGAGCATACGGAAAGAACTAGACGATAAAGTTGATGTCAGAACTAGGAAGGAAGTCAAAGGAATCGAAGTCAAGAACAACCATGTCGAAGCGGTTCGGACAGTGAACGGAGAGGAATTCCCTGCAAGGTACGTTATCGTCGCGCCAGGAAGGAGCGGGGCGGAATGGCTGAAGGTCGAGGCGCAATCCTTGGGCTTAAGAACGCTGAACAACCCTGTCGATGTGGGCGTGAGGGTTGAAGTTCGGGCTTCTGTGATGGAAGAGCTTACTGACCTCCTTTATGAGCCGAAGTTCATATACTACTCCAAGGCTTTCGATGATCAGGTTAGAACCTTCTGTGCGAATCCTTACGGAGAGGTGATTACCGAGTCTTACGACGGAGTGATAAGCGTAAACGGTCAAAGCTACGCCGAGAGAAAAACTGAGAACACCAACTTCGCGGTTCTGGTGAGCACATCCTTCACGGAACCGTTCAAGGAGCCGATCGCATATGGGGAGTACCTTGCTAGACTTACAAACTTGCTAAGCGGGGCTGTTATCGTTCAAAGGTTAGGCGATCTTGACGTTGGACGACGATCGACCGAGGAGAGACTCAAAAGAAGCCTCGTTGACCCGACGTTGAAGATGGCGACGCCTGGCGACCTTAGCTTTGTTCTGCCTTACCGTTATCTAACCGATATCCGTGAGATGCTCAAGGCATTAGACGAAGTAGCACCGGGAATCTACTCCAAACATACGCTTTTATACGGTACAGAAGTCAAGTTTTACTCCTCGAAACTGGAGCTGAACGATCACTTAGAGACTAGGATTCGCAACATGTTCACGATAGGTGACGGAGCCGGAGTCACTAGGGGACTGATTCAAGCCAGCGCCAGCGGAGTAATCGTGGCAAGAGAAATCATTAACAGGGAAAGGGGAGAGAAAGAATCGAGCATTAAAGATCCGGTAGTATGCTAGATCATATTACGTTCTCACACTAAAATGAACAGAACGCTTCGAAGGACAAATTCTGATGAATCATATCTTAGTCTAGTTATACTTGACAGGATTGGCGACATTTTTCTATGACCCAGATCACTCTGCGGACGCTTTCAGGAGTGATACTGAGGGGCACTCCATGCCGTAGCGTTTCATATAATTCGTCATAAAAGGCGAGATCTCCGCTCTGGTAGTAGTCTCCGCTCAGGTCCCATGTTTCCTCTTTCCAAGGAATCTCCTCAACATTGTAACTTCGATCTGGGGTTGGCCTCGTATCGACTTGCCTAGGAGGAAGGTCCTGGGGGTCGAAGAACCTCCATTTGAGAGAAGAAGAGGTTCCGGTTAGTCCACCTTGAGTTCCCATTACCAGCCACCAGCTCTGTGGATATGCGCAAGCATGAGTGATCTCTATGTCCATCATGGGCGAACCGGGTGGTCTTAGGATGATCTTCACATGGTCTTCAGCATCACCCAAGGTCAATGTCCTCTGAAGAGCGCAGAAGATTTCGGGTTCCTCTTCTCCAAGAAGTTGGAGCGCCTGATCTATAGCGTGAGGAGCAGTATTGCTGAGTTCTCCGCCGCCGAACCTCCTTAAGGTCTGCCAATCCCAGCGCCTAGCGAAGGAGTGCCAAGACATCTTTATGAGAACGATGCGCCCCAATTTTCCTGACTGAATAACCTCCTTGACTTTTAGAAAGTCAGGAGCAAATCTCCTATTCTGGAATACTGTCAAGAGGTTTCCAGTATCTTTGGCCACTCGTATCATGGCGTCAGCCTCAGCCAGACTTGTAGCCATAGGTTTTTCACAAACGACCTTTTTTCCAGCTTTCAGGGCTTGGATAGTCTGAGGGGCATGTAGATAACTCGGAGTTGCTATCACCGCCAGCTCAACCTCCTCGTCTCCTATGAGTGATTCGAAGTCTGAATGACCCTTACACCCAAATTGGTTCACTGCTTCCTGTCGTCTCTCCTCAATGGGGTCGAACACCCCCACTACTTTATACATTTCAGGATGTTTTTTGAACACTCTCGCGTGGATGCCCCACCCACTTCTCCCCAGTCCTGATATACCAACTTTTACTTCCCCGGCCATTTTTGACCCTCACCAATTCCTACCATTCAAGCTTAGTGCTCTTAAGAATTTGTTCAACGTTGGTTCGTCATGTCTGGTGTTGAGGGAACAATGAACTTGAGAAGGGAAAAGACTTCGCTCACAAGGATCCTAAAGATTTGGTCCGCTCTACTCTAGGCAGAACAGAGGGAGCAGGCAACTGATCGAGACGAATCTCGACTCCACATGTAACGTTGACGATGCGAAAACCGGAAAAATGCGTTTTCAACCGCCAAAATCTTTGTTTTCCTACAGTACATAGGACAGTATCGCCTTAGCGGTGTGAAGTCGATTCTCAGCCTGATCCCAGACCAACGATCTAGGCCCATCTATAACATCGTCCGTTACCTCTTCGCCGCGATGTACTGGAAGGCAATGCATAAAAATAGCATCCTCAGAGGCGTGTCTGAATAAGTCGGTAGCTACTCGATATTTCGGCAAGAAAACTCTAAGCCTCTTCGGTCTCTCTTCCTCAAACCCCATGGAGACAAAGACATCTGTATAGACCACGTGGGCGTCGGTGACAGCCTCAACCGGTTCAGTTGAAACCTTGACGGATGATTCGCTCATCTCAGCATTCTTCAAAGCGAGGTTCAAGATTTTTTCTTTCGGCTTATATTCAGGTGGACAGGCGACATCGATGTTAACGCCTATCTTGCTGCAACCGATGAGGAGCGAGTTGCAGACGTTGTTGGCATCACCTATGTAAGCCATCTTCAGATTCTTCAAAGAGCCGAAATGCTCCCATATTGTGAAAAGGTCGGCAACTGCTTGGCATGGGTGATATAGATCCGAGAGGGCGTTGACTATAGGAATGTCGGCGTAGGAAGCCATCTCTTCAAGGTCACTGTGATTATAGACTCGAGCTACAACACACTGAACATACCTATTCAGAACACGGGCTGTGTCAGCAATGGTCTCGCCTCTACCGAGCTGAGCTTCGCTCCATCCCAAAGAGATGGGAAGGCCCCCTAGTTGACGGATAGCGACTTCGAAGGAAACGCGGGTTCTTGTTGAAGCCTTCTGGAAAAGCAGTAGAACAGCCTTACCTGAGAGGCGGTCGCTGTATTTTTCTGGCTTATCCTTGATCTCGTTTGCCATCTTCAACATCTCCCATATCTCACTAGCCGAGTAATCCTGCAAAGTTAAGAAGTCCTTACTGACTGTTTTCATCAAGAAGGAGTCACCCACGCCTAAGAACGACATCCGTGGGGAAAGATATAATTTTCGGTCAATATCTTACGAGATTGTTGAAAACTGACCGAAACTGACCTTCTTAGAGACTCTTCTTTCTCATCTTTGACTAACCGATATTGCAGTGAAGCCCGTAAGTGCTGCGTCGATCCCAAGCAGCTAAGGAACCGAGAAGGTGATTGTCGTGATATCGACTTGCCCATTTTTCCCATCGTAGGAGTATTGAGAAATGGCACAGGCTACCTATGAGGTCTTTCCGTCCTCCAAGATTCGGTTTACAAGAAACTCGGGGTTGAAAAACTCAATGTCGTCGTAAACTTGCCCGACGCCGATGAACAGGATGGGCTTCTTAGTGACGTGGGAGATCGAGAGCGCTGCGCCACCTTTAGCGTCAGCATCGACCTTCGTTAAGATGGAACCATCTATGTGAACGAACTTGTCGAACTCTTCAGCTTGCATTACAGCATCGTTTCCAGCTAAGGCATCACCAACAAAGAGGACGAGATCGGGCTTGATTACGCGAACAATCTTCTCCATCTCCTGCATGAGGTTCCGATTTGTCTGCATACGACCAGCGGTATCAATCAGGACTATGTTTATGCCGTGAGCTTTCGCATACTGAACAGCATCGAAAGCAACCGCAGCGGGATCGGCGCCATATTGGTGTTTAATTGTTCGGACGCCCAAACGCCTCGCGTGCTCTTCCAACTGTTCAATAGAGCCCGCTCGATACGTGTCACTGCAGGCGAGAACAACCGAGTGACCATTTTTCATGAAGAACCTGGCGAGCTTGGCTATGCTTGTTGTCTTCCCAGTCCCGTGAATCCCGACGAAGACAATTACGTAGGGCTCATTGGCTGCCCGTTTTTTGTCAGCAGCCTCGACAAGATTGGTACTAGGCAATTTGAGTGTCTCAAACAGAACCTCTCGAAGGGTCTCCTTAGTCATCGTCCTACGATCTTCAAGCCTCTTAACCTGCTTGCCTACAAGCCTCTTCTCGACCTCTTCGCAGACGTGATCTGCAACCACTACCGCGACATCATTTTCCAATAGAGCTAATTTTAGTTCCCAAAGGATCGGGCGGAGACTTTCCGGCTTCATTTCAGTAGTGGCGATGCGGTTGATTAAGCCGTTAAGCTTCCCGCGAAGTTTCTCAAACATTGGATACCCCGGCTTGGCGTTCCAGCTTGGATGTTAACTCTCTGAATCTGCTCTGATCCTCGTCGATCTTCCTCAAGACCTGGGTAAGTTGCTGTTCAAGAGACACCTTTGTTCTATTCAGCTCGGATATGCGGTTTGAAACTCCTTCCCTAGCTTCCTTTATGGTTTTCTCTATGGCCACTCCAGCGCCGACCCCATAGATAATCTTGTCGGGGCTCTCTAGTCTTGCCTTTATATAAGACCCTCCACCAATCGGAACGAGGAGAGGAGCGTCAGTCTGCTCCTTCTCGATACCTTCAGACGCCATACTTGCCACATTGAGCTCATTCAGGGCAATGTTGACAAAATTTACTCTAGACCGCAGAGTTTCCACCGTTCCCTCGAGGATTCGAAGCTCAACGATCAGCCTCCGAAGCTCCTCTTCATCCTGTGACATATCTTCACCTCGTGGCATCTTCGCGATATAACTTACTGCGGCATAACTTCCATATTAAGTGTCAACGCCGGTCGAGTCCATCCATTAAGGTGCTACTCGCCACCAAGAGTTAAATCCTTTACAATCGGATCTTTGATCTCTTCAGGATTCTTCACTTCTTCAACTAGTTCAACCTTTATGTGGAACCGTTTCACCTTATGCTTGCTTCCAAGTATCTTGTAAACATCTTCAACAGCATCTTCGGGCTTCACGGCTCTGACTTCCTTCTGAAACTTTGTTCTAAGGTTCGGCTTCGTGATTCTGCCGATCACTCTGAAAACTTTAACTTCGCTCATTCTAATCCACCACCTCCAGCGCGTCACCAATCATAAAGAGCTCAGGCCCAGTTGTTAGGGAACCCGCCACTGCGGCGCGGCTGTTCCCAACAAGTCCCGTAGCAACATAGGGTATGCCGCAATTGACCGTTCCTACGCCGACTTTAACCTTTAATGCGTTCATCAACACTTTTTTCTCCTCCTCGGTAATCAACGGATGAGTTAAGACCCCTTTGTTTGTGGCCGTGGCAAGTGAACCGACATATGGTAACCCAGCGATTTTTCCTGGGACCGCCTCAACGCCTAGTGTATCTTCTATAACTTTCACATTCGATCGTTGCAGTCTAGGGTCAACCAAGGCTCCAAAATCGTTAGCTAGAACAAGATTGCCGTAGGCGGTTCGCTTCGTCTCCATGACGCTTAAATTGATGCTGGTAGACGATTTGATGACCTGAATCTCTTCCTCAAACGCGACATGCGGAAGTACCATCCCCTTGGAGTTCGCGCAAACTAGGGAACCCAGAAGTATCGATCCGCCAATGTTTGTGCGAATCACTTTTGCCCCCAACCAGCTCTCAAGTTTTCTAGTATGGGATTCCGGAATCTGCTTTGGAACGACAACCATCTCATCTGTAACAAGATTATAGACGCCTATGCTTGCGCTTCCAAACACATCGAGAAGGAAGATCGGCAAGAACTAATCAGCCTCGGCGATACGTACACTGACTTTTCCATCCCGGTCTTTAACTGCTCGGACTCGAATGTTACGTGGAGGTTTCTCGATGCCTCTGCGCCAGATCTGCTCATTCACTTCTTTGCTGAGGATGATAGATTCAGGCTTCATGTGTCTCTTGATAAAGGCTTTGAGGATCCGCGTAGCCCTGGGCGCCCTTTCTTTCCGAGGCGAGACCCAAGCTCTACTAAGTGGAACGGTATAGACCCTTTCTTCAACTATGTCCTCTTCGGCCTCTTTTTCTCCTTCTGCGGCTTTCTCTACAACTTCACCTGCTGCTTCCTCAACTCCTTCAGCTTTCTCAGATTCCTCGGCCCCTTCAGTTGATTCAGTTTCAGAATTCTTGTCACTCGTCGACATTATTATCCCTTAAGCCTTTATCTTAGAACGGCGCCAATGCCTCCTCTTCGGCGAAGTTCTTACACGGCCCATGGTCTTGGCCACAACCCATGTTGGAACTGGCTTCGTCTCTCTGCCAGCTTTTGCCAATCTTCGCTTCTTCGCAGGCGGTTTAACCCTTGCCATTTTAAACCCTCCTGATCTTTATCTCCCTGCGGCCAGGCTGCAATCTTCTAAGTATATCTTTCAATTGTTCATCAGTTACCGGGAGGTTCATCTTGCCTTGTTGTGCAATCTGGATCAGCTGTAGCTCAAGTTGGGCGGCAAATTCAGGACGGACCATCTTAAGGTTGGTTAGGCGCTGCCTAGCCTCCGGCGTCAGTATTCTACGAAGTAGAGCCTGTTTCTGCGTCTCCAAACGCTGCCTTGCTTGAACCTGTTGTTGCTCTTCTACCAATCGCTGCTGGAGCTCGAGGAGCCTCCTTCTGCGTATTTCTTCAAGCTCTTCCGCCTCATCCTCGCTCATTGGTTCACCGCCTTCTAGTATTTTTTCAGCTCCGGACGCTTTTTCTCCAGATCGCTCCTTATCTCGGTGGACAACATATCCAGTAACTGTCTTCCTTTCTTGGTTATTGACCGTCCCCTTTTTGAAGTCTCCACCAATCCAGCGGCTTCTAGTTGCTGCAAGGCTTTTCGGAGTACAGCGCCGCTTCCTTTCCTGGTATGCTCAGGTTTTGTGCCCCTGTCCTTTCTAGCTCCATATTCTAAACGAAGATGCTCAATGCCTACGGGTCCCTTGAGGTATGTTTTCCGCAGCAGAGAGGCACATCGTGTGAACCACCATTTGGGGTCCTCTGGAGGCCTTTGAGCGTGAACGCCTGTCTTAACGTAAGGTGCCCACTCCGGAGGTCTAACCTCATCTACGTTGTCGCTTAGATACTTTGCTAATTTTTCGACCAGCTTTGCGGGAGGCACCTCATAGGGTGTTGGCAAGATTTGGTCCTTTCCATGTCAACTTTTTTCTTGAGTATTTCAATGAGCGCCTTAATAAATATATTCTCTAGACTCTGGGTGCAGGTGATCTCTTCTGAGGCTTCTATCCTGCTAAGCGTAGTTCAGGTCCATGAATAAGGCTGGATCCACAATGTTCCTGGACAACTTCAGCCTCTCAACCGGAACCCTCAAATCCAAATCAGACACGTTTGAATGGCTTACTTTGTCTTCAGAGCAGTAATTGTATCCGCCCTATCTTTATTAGGAATTATCAAATCTTGTTTTTGTGCGTCATTCGAGGATATATTCAGCTGCTCTAATGACTGGGACAGTCCATATTCTGTCTCGACTGCATTTGAGGTGATTTAGCAGTTCTTTGAGGTCGAAATCGGACATGGGGAGATGAGAACCCTCGTTTATGGCGT
>CAZQDW010000031.1:8798-10601 GCA_964592315.1 uncultured Candidatus Bathyarchaeia archaeon | reverse complement strand
ATATTATACGTAGATCTTGGAGAATCTGACAAGTCTGACAAATCCTGCCTGTAGTAGGTCCACCGCAAATCTCACAGCTTTTAAGCCCCACTTTCAACCCAGACCCCTCTAGTGCATTCCTGATCTTTTCAACCGACCTGAAGATCGTGTACTTCATACCGGGATGCTTATGCTCTAGCCGGTTCAGTGTATTACGCACATCGTTCCTCAGAGCCGTGGCAGCGTATGGGCACGGTACACTCTGAAAGCTTATGCGCTTGACATAGGCATAGAGCGCAATCTCCCTCTCCGGCACCTCGCAGAAAGGCTTTATCCGTTGCACAAGATCAGGCTGAGTCGGAGCCAACACGGGCTTTACACGGAGAACTCTGAAGGGGTCACCGTGAATTATGTTTATGAGATATGTCTGAGCCTCATCATCGAGGTTATGCGCTGTCGCCATCTTGTCTGCCTTCGCGGACCTCGCACCTATGTTAAGCGCTTTCCTTCTTAGAACTCCACAATAAGAGCAAGGCGTCAATTCAGCATTCTTGGTCATCTCCACAATTTCGTCCAAGGTGTAATCATAGAGGTCCTTGAATGAGACTGTCCTGTACTCTACGCCTAATTTGCCGCAGTTGTCTATCGCTATCTTTGCTGCTTCGTCTCGATAGCCCTTTATCCCCTCATCCACGATAATAGCGCTCAAGGAAGCTTTTGGGAACTCTTTCTCGGTCTTGGTCATAATATGTAACAGGCTCACGCTGTCTTTTCCACCCGAGACAGCCACGGCCAACCTGTCATCCGGTTCAAGCATCTCATACTTCGAGATAGTTGCTTTAACCTTCGTTTCTATAGATCGGCAGAAGCAGCTCTTACAGAGGCTTTCCCCTGAATAAGGTCTTTGAAAGAAGGCTTCGCCCCTCTTACAGACCGTGCATGCAACCATCTTGCTTCCTCTAAAACAAGAACGGACCGTACTTGATAAAGCTTAGAATCATGTTACCCGCGATAATCCCGAGAAAGACGGCGCTGAGAACGATCCGAATCTCTTTGCTCCTTTCCTTTGCGAATCTTTCTATCATATAGAAAACGAATTTCTCGCCATCGAAAGGAAATAGGGGCAACATATTAAGAATAGCAAGACTTGAATAGACAATCTCACCCCAAAGTAAGGCAAACCAGAGGTGAACATCAAACAAAGGACCAAAGACCGCCTTACTGGGATAATATATCCAATAGGACAAGACTCCTAAAGGTTTCTCCTTTGTGGAATTTCGCACGACCATCCAACGAACACCTCTAGATGTGGTCAATTCAAGGGTTTCTCCAGGTATCACACTGGCTATAAAGCGGGTCAAGTTCTGTAGTGCGCCGCTTGCGTTGTAACCCATATCTCGAAGTGTCCCGTTTATGTCGTAGACGACATCCCATGGCTGAACGCCTGCAAGCTGAATAGGGCTTCCTTCCATAACCTCGGTTACAACAATTCCAGCGGGAGCATCCACGAAAAGAGCAGACATTATGAACAGCACAATGAGAAACATCACCAGGTTCACAAATGAGCCGACCGAGACTACTCGAAGTTTCGACAAAGTCGGAGAGTCTTCGAATTCCCCTTCATCCGGTTCAACGAATCCCGCGGGAAAGGCTAAAACAAAAGCCAGCCCAGCTGACTTCAAGGAGATGTTCTCAATCCTTGCGATCACTCCATGAGCCGCCTCATGCGCTATTACGCCAGACGATACCGCAAGCAAGAGATATGGAAGCCAATAGAGACGTATGGTCAACCCCGGAAGAACAGGAAGAACTGGAGCACCTTCG
>CAZQDW010000031.1:0-8698 GCA_964592315.1 uncultured Candidatus Bathyarchaeia archaeon | reverse complement strand
CGCGGAAAGCAAAGAGGTTACTTACAGCTTGGAACACTGGGAACTATTGGAGAGTCTTAGGGAAGAAGCAGCCCAGATTATGGAGGCACTGGACCGTTCGCACATAGATTGCATCGTACATGGGAGTATCGCAAGGGGTGACATATCAGAGAAGAGCGACGTAGACATATTCATACCTTATGTCCTCCCATCCTTCAGCGTGGAGACCGCGCTCGAAGTCTCGGACATACCGATAAACCGAAGAATCCTAGTTCAAGCTACGCCAGCCTACGCCGTTAAAGCCCACATTGAGATAGACCCACGAAGGTATGTCTCTTTTCCGCTTGTGAAGCTGCGCCCCGTAGAAGGGGAATTCTACAAGTTCGGCGGAGAGGTCACGCTCTCAATGCTAAAGCGGAAAAACCGAGTCAAGGGTGTTGACAAACGTCTGATGCTGGTTGAGCCAAACCCTAAAGGCCATGTTGAAAGCACAATTGTGGGACGTGAGGAGGCGGTTGCACGACTTCTCGGGGTTTCACCCGACGTAGTCTTCGATCGTGTCCGAACCCTCTTGCGCCGAGATGAGATCGGCAGAACGGGCGTATTCGTCCAGAAAGAGATGGCACCAGAAGAAACCTTTGAAATGGCCCTGAAAAGACTTTCAGACGCCAATCCCGCAATTCGTAGAAGACTGAAATCCTGACTAAAAGAGTAATCTCTAACAAAGCATCAGTTGACTGATGTACCCACATAGGATGAGAATAAGTGATGAGGAACCGCTTTCTCGTTAAACTCATTTGTCCCTTCCTTTTCTAGGCCGTATCGAGAGAATGGCTTTGTCAAATGTCTTTGAGATCGAGGCGGAGTTATGTAAAGTCCAGGCTTGAGAGGCCTTTCAACCTCGGAGACGAGTTTCTCAAGTCTAGGGGCTCGAAGACCGCATCTTTCGCATCGGAATCCCTTATCCCTGCCCATAGATTCCATTCTCTTTCCACAATTACGGCAAAGAGGATTCCGAAAAACAATATCCGGGACCAGTTTGACCACGTGGACCTTCTCCAGATTGATTGTGATTGGATTCCTAGAGGAAAACGGCCTGACACCGCCCATAGCTTCAACAACGTCCCCAGCCCTTAACATTTTCACTACATCTCGAAGGCGACCAGTCGGTTCGTAGGCCGCACAATCCATCTGCCCACTCTGGTCTTGAATCGAGAATATCACGTGACCACCAGGGATTACCCTCGGTTCCTTGGCCACAGTTCCTCGTACGATTACTGGTTTGTACGGTTTCACTTCCTTGATTGATTCAACCATTCTTAGATGGGCATCGGTTCCGTGATTTGCCCTGAATATTATCCAACGTTCGATAGGCTCATCAGAATGGATAAGGCCATGGGCGTACCTCACAATCTCCGGATTTTCTCCTCTCACTCCGTAGAGAACAGGGTCTGGACCCCTAGGGGTTATGAGAATGCGCCCGGTTTCAGGATCAATATTGCTGAAGGTTAAGGGCCTGGTCCTCTCGTCCATAAAGAATACTGATTTTGCGTCTATCCTTCTCGGAGTTCCACGGTTCTCGATCGTACGGTATGCGATGAGCTCGTATGTATGGTCGCCCTTCAATTTCTCTCCTATTGCTGCCATCCCGCCGATGATTCCCCGCCCGTCTTTAAAGCCAACAGTTTCAGCCTCGAAACTTTTCGCAAGCTTCAATGCCTCGTCCATACTCACTAGGCCTTGTATTGCATTTTTTGCGAATTTTTCAACATCCTCGGGCACCGCACCGAAGAAGAAGACGATGCCGGGTTCTGTTCCCTCAAAAGCCAAGTCAGAATAATCCGCCACCATCTTGATAGTTATCTCCTTGATGCTATCTACAAGGTTCTCCCGGCAATTTGTTCTCAGGCATAAGGCACCGTTTCCTCTAGTCTTCCACGGAACATTCGGATTGAGCCTAATCAGGTTAGGATAATCTATGAACGAAACGCCCAATTCACAGAGTTTCTGAACTATGAGCGCAGCTACGTAGGTTGTACATCCCATTCTGGTGGAATCTGTGTCGTCGATTCCGATGTGCATCTTGACCATGTTTCAGATTCGAATCCTTATTCTATCAGTAAGATGTTTAAAAATATCAAATGATTTAGCGAGAAGCTTGCTGAGCGGGCCTGCATTGAAATAAAAGAGGGAAAATGTTGAAGTGGCTATGCTGCCTCGATCACGATCATGGTTAGAGTTGATCTCACCTTGTTCAATCTTCGGATGCGCCAAGTTACTATGTCCTTGAGCTTTTCCATGGTGTCAGCTTCGATCTTAGCGATTATGTCGTACACTCCGTAGACGCTGTAGGCTTCTTCTATGCCTTCAACTTCATTGAGTGCTTTCAAGACTTCGCTTTCTGAGCCTATCTCGGTATTGATCAGAACAAAAGCGATGGGCATAAATACAATCGCTCCTTAATTGCTATTGAGCTACTCAATACCTAAAAAGCTTTCTAATAGAAGGGTGAGAACTCAACATGAGAGAGAACGGGGTGATTACAACTAGAGAGATGCGGGCCCTTGAATTGAACGCTGAGTACTTCGGGATCTCTAGACTCCTATTGATGGAGAATGCTGGAAGAGATGTGGCTGTGGAGATAGCGTCCCGCTTCAAACCCAGCGAAGGGAAGATAATAGTCTTCTGCGGTTTGGGAGGAAACGGAGGTGATGGCCTTGTTGCAGCCCGTCACCTCGTCTGTTTGGGTTATGACGTCGATGTCGTACTTGCTGGAAAATCGAAAGACATAGCAAGTAACGAAGCTAAAGTAAACTGGAATGCGCTGAAGCCCCTCAAAGCAATCAATCTTCATGAAATCTATGACTCATCGGTACTTCGGAAGTTCGAAGCGAAAGTGGTCATAGACGCCCTTCTCGGGATAGGATTGGAGGGTTCGCCTCGCCCACCGATCTCACAGATGGTGCGGCAAATAAACGAGATGGAAGCCTTCAAGGTAGCCGTAGACATCCCAACCGGAATAAACTCGGACACAGGTGAGGTCTTCGGAGAAGCCGTGAAAGCTGATGTGACGATCACGTTTCACAAGGCGAAACCCGGTCTATTGAGGGCAAAGGAGCACGTTGGAGAGCTCATCGTAAGGCATATCGGCTTGCCGCCGGAAATAGAGAGATTCGCAGGTCCAGGTGACATGTCGATAGTAGTGAAGGCTCGTCAGCCAGAATCACATAAAGGCGATTTCGGTAGACTATTAGTAGTTGGGGGAAGCGAGATATATTCAGGCGCGCCGGCTCTCGTCGCCTTGGCCGCGCTTCGAGCTGGTGTGGATCTCGTATATATAGCCGCGCCCGAGAGGACTGCTTATACGATTTCAGCCATGTCACCTAACTTGATAACATTGAAGCTCGAGGGTCACTACCTGAGCTCTCAGGATTTACCCATTATCAGGCGGCATATGAGAGGGATGACGGCTGCAGTCGTCGGACCTGGCTTGGGTTTGCATAAAGAGACCGAGGATGCCGTCGGAGAGGCTATTAAGATTGTTGAAGACGAAAGGATTCCCTTGCTTCTCGATGCGGATGGGCTTAAGGCTTTCTCAAAATTCAAACGAAGGATAGGAGTCCCTTTGGTGTTGACGCCTCATGCGGGTGAGTATCGAATCCTAACTGGCGAAGAACTATCTCAAAACCTTAAAGAACGAGTAGTATCAGTCCAGAAGACCGCTCAAGACTTGGGTGCCGTTGTCTTGCTGAAGTCGCATGTAGACCTTATCTCGGACGGTGAGAGGACGAAACTCAATTTTACCGGGAATCCAGGCATGACCGTGGGCGGCACAGGAGACGTTCTTTCCGGAGTTGTTGGGGCTCTAATGGCTCAGGGAACCGATCCGTTCGAGTCAGCTGTTGCTGGTGCCTTCATAAACGGTGCCGCGGGAGACTTCGTCAGGAAAGAGAAAGGCTACCACATGGTTGCCACTGACCTGCTTGACTGGATTCCCAAGATTATGGATGATCCGATGTGCCATCTCAAGGTGCTAGAGGATGGCCAGTAAGACTCCTAGGATCATCGTTTATCATGCTAAGCAGTGCGATCCAAAGAAATGTACAACACTTAAGATGAAGAGACACAACTTGGTTGAGGTTGTCTACCGGGCTAGGCTTCTTCCACGCAGAGCTGTAGTCCTCAACCCTTTCTCAAAGGTTGCACTCTCACCAGCTGATCGTGAAAGAGCCGAGTCAAACGGATTGGCAGCAATAGATTGCAGCTGGGTCAACGCAGACGACATGTTCGAGATAATTAGGCGCGGAACTTCGCGCTGCTTGCCATACCTTATCGCTTCTAACCCAGTAAACTACGGGTTTCCCACAAAACTTTCTACTGTGGAGGCTTTGGCGGCAGCCCTATATGTGATGGGCTTCAAGGATGAGGCGGCGGAGATTCTCTCCATATTCAAATGGGGTCCCAACTTCATAAGGCTAAACCAGACTCTGCTCGAAAGCTATTCTCAAGCAGATGACAGCCGCAGCGTCGTACGCTTGCAGGAGGAATTTATGCTTGGGCAATCTATCAGAAGATACTCAACCATGCAATCGGAATGATCGTTCCATCTTATCAAACTTTTGTATTTGATGGCTAGTCAAAAATGCGGTCTAGCGGTGTAGATTAAGTAGGGCAGCGTCGAAAATCGTCATGAAAAAGGGTCATCGTTCAAGAAATCACTTCTTGTCCTTCAACCATACCGGCTGCATTAGAGTTCCCAAAGGTATTTGACTGATTTCAGCTCCAGCCGCCGTCATGTCGAACGGTGAGCCAACCGGGCCGTCGAGGGTAAATCCTTCGATTGCGTGCTGCTTGTTGAATTCCTCAACAACTTTATTCTTGGCTTCTTCAGCGGTCTCTGCGTCAACAGCGTACGAGAAGGCTTGCTTCTTGTCACCAGCGAAGGTCTTCTTACGGGCTTCTACCACAACGAGGAAGCGCCGAAGCAACAGTTTCAAGAGTTCTTCTGTTACTTGACCTCGATAGATGTCTTTCACATCGATCTGTACGTCTTTTTCTTTTCCAGTTGCTAGGCTTGCCATTTTATCCGCATCCAAGTAGGTCAGAAATCTCTTCAACGCTTCTTCCGTATCCTCTCTTGTCGCTCGATTCTCTAGGGTCTGTTGAACTCGAATCTTCAAGAGGGCGAAAGCCGCTATTTTCTGCACCCTTCTCTCTTCGTCATCTAGAGCTGTGGTAAGAGCGTCTATTGCATTCTCATCTGCTAGACGTGAGAGCGCATATCCCGCAACAGCTCGTTTCTGTTCTATTGGGTCGTTCAAAGCGCTTGTCAAAAACGGTGTTACTGTTTTTTGCCCGGTATAGCCCAGAGAGTCAAGGGCGGAGCAAGCCAAAAAAGTGTCGGATGACTGTGTAGCTTGCCCAAGTATCGCAATGATATCTGGGGAGGGATGACCTCCTAGAGCCATCGCCGCCGCGGCCTGGACCGCGACTTCTTTGCTCTCAAGGGCCTTTAGCAATCTATTGGGATCTTGGTCTATCTTCTCTGCTAGCCTCTGCCTTATTGTAACAAGCGCGTTCCAGTTATCTGGGTCTCTCCTTCTGATCGTATTGAAGGCCTTTATCAATTCTAGCGCACGATCTCTTTTTGCGCCGAAGTAGTCTATCTCGGCAACGTCAATTTCTTCCGTAGGCTCAGGAGTGAATATTTCTTTTATAGGTGAAAAGTAGTCGGCCACGATGAAGATGGGTATTTTGATCCAGTCTTGCGCGACATGTCCAGTTGCGGGACCGGTATGCCCATAACTTACGATGTGTCCTCTGATCATCCTGACCGCGTTTATGACATTTTTCACTTGGTCCTTTACTGACAAACCTAGTACTCTAATTCCAATGAAAGTGAGGTTCTTGTATGGCACGATCTGACACAAACATTCCATATCTCTCTCATTCTTATCTTCGATCTTGTACGTTAGCCACCGTTTAGGAGATAGATTTATCGCGGACTCGTTGGACAGCGATGAGAGAGCCGAAATCAGTCGCTTGTCCGTGTTCATGACTTCTAACAATGGGTTCCAGCCGCTTTTGCTCTTCCAGATTGTCTTAGCGTCAAACTGCAGATTAGGTTGCGCTTCAAAAGGTATTAGCACTCTCTGGGAGCTCATGAAGCCAGCAGACATCCTCTTTGTGATCATCGATGTGGGGACTGAATGATCGACGAAACTCCCAAAAAGGTAAACCATCGGATAAACCATTACCTTTGAAGTGCCCCAAGGTGACTCTAGCGTAATGTATGAAACTATTGGTGTGTTGTCCTTAGTGATAAATGCTCCAGCCACTCCAAAAGTGACTCCCATGGGAAGAGGCTTTAACTCTACAGGTTCACTAACAATGTCTCTTAAAGACTTGTTCATCCACTTATTAATCTCATCAACTGCTTTTCTTTTCTCATCCTCAAATTTTTCATGCCGCCTCTGCTCAGCTGCCTTTTTGTACGCCTCATATTTTTCTTGAATCTTCCCGAAGAATCCTCTCTTTTCCTCTTCCACTCTTGAACCCCGAGTAAAAGTATTCAATATTTTTCCCTTCCAAGTACTTATAAGGATTCTCTCGATAGCGATATTCTTTGGTGTTGGTGAAAAAGACGGAAACAGTACAACGAGAATCTCCAAAGTCGAGATGAGCTCTAATGTTTTCTCATCAAAACCCAGAAACATGCTCCTAAAAATTCAAAAAGTGCTCAGACTGTAATCTTGGTTTCAGTCGGGAATCCGACTTTACGCGCTGACAGAACTTTCAGGACCTGTTAATGCTACATAACCTATCCTACGATTTCTGAACACAACTAATCCGAAAAACCTCTATGAAACTTCTGCGGTCAACGCCGAAAGATGAAGAATCTTGCGTTGCATCCCAAAGTAATATTCTACTTTCTGATAATTTGCTTCTATCGGTTTACTCACAAGCACTGCAAAACTAAATGCGATGAAGGTTAGGTTTTCCTATTCTCTTCAATGTGATCCTTGATTCTTCTTAATCCCTCTCTAATGTTCTCTTCCGACGTTGCGTACGAGAACCTAATGTGTTCTCCCTCCCCTTCGATTCTATGGCCAAAATGGATATCCGACAGGACGGCTACACCAGCATCGTACAATAGACGCTTTCTGAAGTCCTCTGAGTCTTCAGCTCCAACAAGTTTGCATGCTTCTGTGACGTTGGGCCACGCATAGAATGCTCCGCCGGGCGGTATGCAGTTCATCCCAGTTACCTCGTTTAGTCCTTTGACGATGATGTCTCTCCTTCTACCGAAGCTCATCATCATCCTTTTGGACTCGTCTTGGGGTCCTGTTAGTGCTGCTAGGGCTGCGTACTGGTTCGGGTGACCGGCACAGGAATCCGTGTTTGTTACCCACCTAGCTAGATGACTGGCTAATTTCTCGTTTGCTGCGAAGCCAATCCTCCATCCAGTCATCGCGTAGGTCTTGGAAGCACCGTCCAGGATTATGGTCCTCTCCTGCATCCCGGAAATTGAGGATATGCTTACGAACTCGCCGTCATGCACCATCCTGGAGTAGACCTCATCCGAGAGAATCCATAGATCCTCATATCTCTTAACGACATCAGATATCTGCTCTAGATCGTTCCTACTCAGGACTCCTCCGGTTGGGTTGTGGGGAGAGTTCAATATCAGAAGCCGGGTTCTCTCATTCACCTTTTTCTCTATTTCCTTGATGTCGAAGCTGTAGCCCCTTCTCTCTCTAAGGTTCAGGGGCACTGGGATTGCTCCTTGAGCCCTGATTTGAGATTCGTATATCGGAAAACCCGGATTCGGGCATAGAACCTCATGACCCTCTCCGTAGTCCGTAACTGACAGTATTGTATATCCTATGAACGGCTTCGCCCCGTTCGCAACAACGACTGAATCAGGCTTCACATCGATCTCTCTTGTTTTTGAGAGATAATCTGCGACAGCTTCTTTTAGTCCCGGGATACCAGCGGATTCCGTATAACCTGTTTTCCCGTCCTTTATTGCTCTTACAGCTGCCCTCTTGATGTATTCTGGGGTGTCAAAATCTGGCTGACCGATACAGAAGTTTATGATATCTTCGCCCTTTCTGAGAAGCTCATTCACCTCTTTTAAGACAACGAAGGCGTTCTCTGTTCCCAAGCTTCGTGTTCTATTCGAGATCTTCAACATTTCTGTCCACTGATAAACTGGTATGCGAAGATAGTTCTAATCCAGCCTTTTTAAAGATTTCTTACTGCATATCCAGCGACTCCTAAGGAGCAACGAACTGATCTATCTCAGTCTCTAGGTGCTTCTTACAGACTAGGGAAGTGGCTATAGGTGAGGACCCTACCCTCACCCCTTCCATTTCCTGGATAACTTCAGCATGATATGAGAATAAAAGCCCTCGTAGTAGAGAATCATCGTGGAAAATTAACTGAAATTGTGCGCCTCGTAGACAAGAATCAGCCTAAAACATGCTTTTTATGGGAAATTTAAATAGGAGTGTAAGCCTATCGCGTCTACCGATTTTTTTCTTTCAAACTTATGATTTTGATGCCTTCTCTTTGTGCATAATTCTTAATATCCTTGTTAAGTAGATGCCTGTCTTCGCCTATTAGAGCTGCGTGGTTGGTGATCGCCGTGGCTAAGTAGATTGCGTCTGAGGCGAAAAGGGAAAGGACGATTTCAACTTCTTTGGCTTTGTCTAAG
>CAZQDW010000030.1:0-10811 GCA_964592315.1 uncultured Candidatus Bathyarchaeia archaeon | reverse complement strand
TGTCAGTCTCATGCTATGTCGCTCCTTGCAAGGTTAACTGATGTTTTAGCAGCAACAGTTTTCCCTTTGACACTATAGTTGTTATTCACGTTTATGAACTCTTGGCTTGTGACTCTGACCCCGGTTCAAATCCGGGCGACCCACCAATCGACCATTAGTCTATAGCTATAGACTCGAAGTAGACCCTCTCCCTGTCTTTCTACTGATACGAAAATAGTAAGCTTTATCAGAGAATCTATGATAGGATTATTTTGGTTGCCGGCCAGAGGGCGCGGGAAACACCCGTACCCGTTCCGATCACGGAAGTTAAACCGCGCTCCGTTTCTGGTGGTAGTGCGGTCTTCGGCCGTGCGAAGCCAGGGAAGCTGGCAACCATCTAGCGCCTCTATTTCTGAATCCGTGGTTTCTGGGATTGCTTCTTTCTCTTGAGCGTGAGCCTTTGACGAGCTCCTCCAAACTTCCCTTTTTTGCTCAAGGTTTATTACTTACCATTTACAGTCTTCTAGAGGAAAAAGGAGTAGCACCTGATGATTGCTGAGGTCTTAGCGCCCGTGGCTCAAGGCATATTACCGGAAGACAACATCGTAGGGTGGATATTCCAACTCGTCTGGATAATCGTCTTCGTAATATTCATGTTCTACGGACAGCGGATTCAGATAACCATAATGCTCAAGGAGATCGAAGGCTCCCTGTACAAGCTCAAGCTGATGAGAGATCGAGGTCGAGACATCGCGATATCAACCATCAAGGAGTTGGGAAAACCCGCAGAGGACCCTGCAGCCAGGGTTGACAGATTTCTGGAACACGTTGACATAGGTCCAGTGAGCCTAGACCCTGTGGGGATAATACAACGACTGGAACACATAATAGATGTCCGAGATCTGAGGTTCAAGGACGAGGTGAAGATCATGGCGCCTAATGCGGAAGAACCTCAGATGGTTAACTTGACAAATGTTCTTGAGGCAGCGCTCGCTCTGAACCAGGTCTACAAGATGGTAAGACATTTCTATCTGCAGGGCAAGAAAACACTCAGCCTATACGTCGTCATGCAGCTTCAGATGATTTTGCCACTCGTAATGAAAGAATGCGAGGCATTTGCCAACGGTTTAAGAGCCTTCACTTTTGGTCAGCCTATCGGCGACGGAATAGGCGCTTTCACGGCGGCAAAACTGATGTGGGGAAGCGAGAAAAGGGACATAGCCAAAGACATAGTAGTAAGCGAAGTCATGATAGAGGGAAGAAAAGCCTATGTTTTGAAAGCTAAAGGGCCTGGTGGAAACATAGGCAAACCCGGAGAAGCAGTAAAGCAGATACTGGAGGAAAACGAAGGGAAAATAGCCATGGTAGTCCTCATAGATGCTGCACAGAAGCTCGAAGGCGAGAAGCCGGGAGAGGTTGCCGAGGGAATTGGAGTAGCAATCGGGGGTCCAGGGGTTGAAAAATACAAGGTTGAAGAGATCGCGACCAAGTATAAGGTTCAGCTGAACGCCGTCCTGATAAAGGAGGACATAGGCGACGTTGTATCTGCAATAAGTAAAGAGGTAATGGACGGAGCTGACGTAGCGATCGAACGGATTAAAGGGTTAATTGGCGAGAAAACAAGAGAAGGCGATACTGTCATAATTGCGGGCATAGGAAACACTATGGGAATCGGGCAGTAGGTGAAAAGAGCACGGACCAAGCAACGGAGACGCCTGCATCGGCAAGAAGAATCTCGTCCATATTCATGATAATCATATTCGTGATGTTGATCCTTTCAGCAACAGCGCTGTACCAAGTGGTTGAGACCTATAGAAGCGGAAAACTAGACCTTGCCAGCATTGTCCTAAGTCTGAGCGCCGTTACCATTTCATTGTATATGCTTCTCCAACTTAGGATGAAACCGCTTAAGCTAGGCTTTGAGATACAGAAAGTATTTACAACCATTGAATGTAAGAAATGCGGCTACACTAATATAAGAGACTTCCAACAGGGAGACTTCATCTTCAAAGTAGCTGACCCGTGCCCAAAATGTAGTGAACAAACGGTAATATCCTCCATCTACCGCAAACTTGAAGAGAAGGAGAAGGAAAAGGAAAAGAAACAGTCTGTCTTAGGTTAAAACGACAGCCTCTCTTTCATCTACTAGCACTGTGTGCTCTGCTTGGGCAACAGTCTTACCGCTAGCTTCTATGAAGACTGGATAACTCGTAATGCATTTTGCTGATAGAAGCTCGGAGAAAGCCTGTTTATACCAGCTTTTATGCATATATCCACGGAGCCACCTCTCTGAAAAAGGTAATGTCCTAAAGTTTTTCACGATGTACTTAAGAAGATCTTTCGAGTCTGCACTCTTTAGGGATTTGTGTCTGTTGAATCTGAGGATGTATGCCTCTGAACCGCTCTCAACTCTTCCCGCCGCGTCAGATAGGGTCACAAAGGGCTCAATCGCGTAAACTTCCCCTGAATGTATTTTTTCAATAGAAAAATGGGAGACGTTCGGCAACGACTTTCCAGTGTGTAAGAGGTAACGGCCAACTTGATGGCCTGTAAGATTGGAGACAGGTTTGAAGCCCCTGTTTTTTATGAGCTTCTGGATCTCTGAGCCGAACTGAGATGTCGAAAGTTCCGGACGAATAATCTCGACGGCTCTTCCGAGCGCCTCCTCAGCTGCCAAGACCAGGCTTTGATATTCTGGGTTGAAGCACAAGGTTGTGGCTGTGTCAGCTATATATCCGTCGATTTGGACGCCAACATCTATCTTAACAACTGAATCTTTCGGTATCCGCCTCTTGTCACCAGGCGGAGAGGAATAGTGAGCAGCAATCTCGTTGATCGAGACATTGCAGGGGAAAGCTGGTTTTCCTCCCATCTCCCTTATCAAATCTTCGGCTTTCTCGCAAACATCGATAATCAACATGTCTTCGTGCACAAATCTCTTCATTTCATCTCTGACGTTTGCCGCAATCTGTCCGGCACGTTGATACTTATCAAGGATCTCGCCAGAAACCATGTCGACTTCGCCTAGGATCCTCCATTCCCAAAGAAATGATTGTGCATCCTCAAATCTTCAAGTTTTCCTCTTATTTAAGGACATCCGTTAATTGAACCTCTATGTCTCGTTCAGTAGATTCCTTTGGACAGTAGTCTATCTGAGTATTTCTTTGAAAGATACCACTTGATGGAATGGTTGAAGAGACGCTCTTGGTGACCAATACCTTATAAAGCCAATCTAGCGCCGTTGGTTCTTTTTGACCCACACCATGTACCTTACAAACGCAAACAGAAACAAAAAAACCAAGATTGTCAGGCTCAGAAACGCTAACATGACTTTGTCCATAACCCCTAACCTCCCCATCGAGGCTGAAGTTTTCCATCTGGTTTCGACGAAGGTTATCTCTGATCTAGGATATGCGTGATAATCGTATTTTCCGTGCGCGAAAACTTAAATCTTTTGCAGCTGAGAAAATTCATAAGCGTCAGACACTTCGAGCTTAGTCGATCTCTAGGGGGCAGCAATCCGATGAAGAACATTCAGGGATACCCCATTGTTCTGACGGCTGATCGAACCTTAATGAGCGAGTATGGGGGAGCCATATTCCTAGGATTCAGCGCTTGTGCGCCCCAAGGCTTAGTCCCTGATTGGCTATACCTATCTCTGCTATGTCCGCCCATTGATGTGAACGAGGATGGATCTGTCGACGTTGCCCCGAATGGGACTAGGAAGGTTGAAGCGATTCTGCTCAATCATGGTTTCCGTAGAGAGGATGTAATCGTTGCCCACCCGGAACACCTAGACAAAGTCATAGGGCCCAGCACAAAGGCCGTAGGCATCACAGAAAATGACCCCCTAGGAATAGGCCCCGCTACCTCCACTTTCACACAGATCTTTGGCGGAGAAGCGTACACATCTATAAAGTTCAAAGAGTTGGTAAACCATCCTGCAATAGAGAGATTCAAACCAAAATTGCTGGTTGGCGGACCTGGAGCTTGGCAGCTTGAAGACAAAAAGATACGCGAAAGACTGGGCATTGACTGCGTAGTAATTGGCGAAGGTGAAAGAGTTGTAAGCCCTCTCTTCGAGAAGGCTTTGAATGATGAAGAGCTCCCAGGCATCGTCTATGGGGAGGTAGTTTCCGAGGATGAGATACCGGTAATTAAGGGAGCCACCGTTGATGGCATAGTTGAGGTCGCTCGTGGATGTGGGCGTGGTTGCGACTTCTGCACCCCTACGCTTAAACGTTACAGATGTCTCCCGCTTAGAAATATTATGGAAGAAGTTAAGGTCAACCTCAGAGCTGGAAGACAACCATTGTTACATGCAGAGGACATTTTGAGGTATGGCGCCAAAGGTATGAAGATCAACCGAGATGCGGTGATCGACCTCTTCAAATCTGTAAAGAACTATCCTGGTGTCAATCGCATCAATATCAGCCACTTTGCCATTTCCTCAGTTACATCTGCCCCGGACGTTATAGAGGAGATCTCAACCATTCTAGCGGCTAGTGAGGAAAGATGGATTGGCGGTCAAACCGGCGTCGAAACTGGCAGTCCTCACCTAATGGACAAGCATATGAAGGGAAAGTGTAGACCATACGAACCCGAGGACTGGCCTGATATGGTTCTGAATGCATTCGAGATATTGTCCGAGAATAACTGGGTTCCTTGCGCCACATTGATTTTGGGACTTCCAGAAGAGACCGATCGAGATGTGGAACTTACAATATCGCTCATTGAGAAGCTTAGACCCTTCAGAAGTCTAGTCGTTCCATTGTTTCTTGTGGCTTTTGGGGGATTAGGAAACAAATGCGAATCTTTCACCTTGGATGATATGACGCCGAAACACTCAGAGCTGCTACTGAAGTGCTGGGAACACAACCTGGAATGGATTCCAATTCTCTTTAAGGGATGGTCTGAGATGGCTATGAGAAACAAGATGGCGGCACATGGGTTATGGACCATACTGTCATACGCGATTAGGCGGGCTAGGAGTCTGATTCGAGTCTGCGAAAGAGACTACGGCTACGACTTGAAAGCGATGATCGAAGACTATAAAACTGGGAAGAGGGTAATACCCTCTTCTCTACCCGTCCGACTTTTGAAGCCACTTCTAGGATAGGCAGCTCGACAATTTCTCCGGAATAGCTCTGTGCCTAGTTTTGCAGGACTCTCATGGCATGCATAATCCGGCTACAAGCCCGGATTTTTCCATTACGATAAGTCGCACTACCGAGCAAAGTGCTGGGCGGCGGTAATTCCAACCTGGCTGATCGTTGCCATCGACAGGAGTTTTTAACCACAGAACTCTGTTGTCAGCCTCAACCGAGCAGATCGATAATCTTCTCAGCTATCTTGACAGATGCTTCTTTTTGAGCTTCCGCAGTTTGGGCACCTATGTGTGGTGTGCAGACAATATTAGGCAGCTTGACCAACTCAAGATCATTCGGAGGTTCGGATTCATAAACGTCTAATGCAGCTCCCCCCAGTTTATAGGACTGCAGAGCCCTAAACAGCGCATCTTCATCAACGACACCGCCTCTGGATGTATTAATCAGGAAGGCTCCGTCCTTCATTAGACTTAGTTCCCTAGCGCCGATCATCTTGCGCGTTTCACCCGTAAGAGGAACATGCAATGAGACGACATCGCTCTCTACAAGCAACTCTTCTAGCGGTACTAGTCTCGCTCCAATTCTGGCCAGCAACTCTTGGCTCAGAGGAGTCCGCTTGGTAACAAGTATCCTCATCCCGAAGCCCTTAGCGATCTCGGCTACCTTCATCCCGACATTTCCGAGTCCGACTAGACCTAGGGTCTTGCCTTTCAGCTGCATGCCTTCTAGATCCTTCTTCAACCACTTACCCTCCTTCATGGAGAGATCGGCCACAGAAATCTTACGGAAGAGGGACAAAATCAGTCCGATCGTCAACTCCGCTACCGCCGTTGCCGCCGTTTCGGGCGTATTCAGAACGGTAATTCCCATCTCCTCAGCGCTTTTGACATCGATGTTATCCAGGCCGGACCCCGCTCTACCTATGACTTTCAAGCGTTCTCCTTGTTTGATAATGTCTCTCGTCACTTTTGTGCGGCTTCGAACGACTAGTACATCATAGTCTGACACGATCTCTTTTAGCTGTTCGCTTGAAATTTCGGGTTTCACATCGACCTTGAAGCCTTTCGCCTTCAACTTTCTTACTCCTTCTTCATGCATGGGGTCACAGACAAGAACGTTGATCCGATGGGTGACTCCGGAATCAGTAGTTGCCGCATCATCCATGTTTTCCACTCAACCGTTCCGCCATATATAGTAGGGCAGGATGTAAATAAACAGTAAACAATCTGTAGGTTATGCGGTTTCCTCTCCTGCCAAGAGTGAAATCAAATGTCCTATGACTCCTGCTATCTTGGCCGGCGATCAGAACGTAGATTTGGGTGAATGGTTCATTCTAACATACTCAAATATGCTTACATGATGAGAAGATTTATCTCTCACAATTCTGAGACCCTGAAAGGGTGATGGATTTGCAGCACTCTTTTGAGCTAAATCTGGCACAGAGAATGAAGATCAGAGAGCTGGAGTTAATAAAGAAGAGACAGCAGACGCTGGAAAAGTTGTCAGCATCTGAGAGAATTTCTCAGTCGACCTACGAGTACTTAAAGAAGAAACTGACGGAAGAAACAATCAATCTAGAAGCTGAGCTCAAGTCTCTTTTGGACAACATGACCGTGGTAGCCCAAGAACTGGAGAGTCAAATGGGTGGGTTGGAGCTTGCCCTTGCAAACCTCGAAATGCACTATGCCACCGGCGAGATCGATGAACAAACGTATGAGAACCAGAATAAAGCGATCCTCCTAAGCATTGACGCCGTAAAGCAAGAGGTAAAAAATATAAAAAATTCTTTATTGGAGACAGTGTTAGAGTCCGTCGAAAAAGAAAAAAAGGTACCAACACTAGTAAAAACAGAAGAAGCAGAACCGGAACCGGAACCACAAGCAGAAGAGGCAGTTCCTGAAGAACCTGTCGAATCGAGCCGAGAGGAACCGTTGGAAAACATAATTCCCACATTAGTAAGTCCTTCCGAGGCGCTTTCTGAACAGCCGATCGAACAGTAACCTCTAGTGAGAAAACAACTCCCGGATATCGTTGGTCCGCCCAAGTTCCCCATTTTTTCCGGTACACGCTTGCACTTTTTCTGAGTTGAAGGCGGCAACTTCAAGGGGGGACATGCCCCAACATCGATGGCTGGATTGCTTGCAACAGGATTCCCATAGGAGCAAAGAATCATAAGCAGAAAAGAAATATTGGAAAACGAAAATCCAAAGGAGCTAGTCCAAAATCTCTTCAAAGAAGTGGAAAATCTGAAGGTACGAGTAACGGGTCTTGAAGAAGACCTCAAAAAACAGAAGAGTGGACAAAGTGGGTTTAGAGATCTTTTGCAGACAATATTAATGTAGAGACATGACCGATAAGGAGAAATCATTCTTATTCCCTTTCTTTTATTTGAAGGTCTGATACTAAGTAGGTATTCATGATCATCCATTGATGCATGAAAGTAAAGAAAGAACTTTATGATATTTGGATAGTCTCGGAAAATGAGGGATCTCCAGAATGAAAATAGCCATGGCTCAGATAAATTCCACTGTAGGTGATTTGGAAAGGAATATTGAAAAAATAAAGAAATACATTGACGATGCCAAGGAACAGAAAGCCGATATAGTGGCATTTCCAGAACTGGCCGTCACTGGTTATCCCCCTCAAGATCTATTGTATGAAAAAGCTTTTGTTAGGAAAAATGAGGAAGTGCTGGAGGAAGTCATCCAAAGCAACACCGACATCATTGGAGTGGTTGGTTTTGTTGACTGTTACGATGGAAACTTATACAATGCTGCGGCCGTCTTTGACGGGAATAACCTTGTTGGAACAGCGCATAAGACCCTTTTACCCACATACGATGTGTTTGATGAGGATAGATACTTCAAGCCAGCAAAAGAGGATGGGATCAAACCAGTCAAGTTAAAAATTAACGGAGAAGAGGTTAAGCTAGGCGTTGAGATCTGCGAAGATCTGTGGGATCAAGAGTACGCGACAAAAGTCACTGACCTCCTAGCCAAGAGAGGATCTGACGTAGTCATCAATATCTCCGCGTCTCCGTTCCATGCTGGAAAAAGGTTCGAACGTGAGAGACTATTAAGGGAGAAAGCAGTCAGAAATAGGGTTCCAATCTTTTATGTTAATATGGTGGGCGGCCAGGACGAACTCGTTTTTGATGGACAGAGCCTAGCCATAGACGTCTCAGGAAATCCAATAGCGTTTGGTGAACAGTTTGGGGAGGATCTAGTAATCGCTGATATCGACTTAGAACGACGAGCAGCTCAGGAAGTCAATCCTCCCCCTTACAATAAGGAGGAAGAGATGTTTAACGCTCTAGTGTTAGGCGTTCGCGACTACTTCAGAAAGACAGGTTTCAAGAGAGCCGTGGTTGGAATGAGCGGCGGGATCGATTCCTCACTAACCACCTGTATAGCCGTTCAAGCCTTAGGTAGAGAAAACGTTATCGGCGTCTCCATGCCCTCAAGGTTTTCCACCGAACACAGCAAAACTGATGCCCAGAAGTTGGCTGAAAACCTCGGCATATGCTTCGTTCAGTTTTCCATACAAGATATCGTCGAGAGTTATGAGAGAACTTTGGAAGAACCCTTGGAAAAGATAAGACAACATTTTGGCATAGGAAAAGATAGAGACGACTCGGTTGCTGATGAAAATATACAGCCCAGGGTGAGGGGAAATTGCCTCATGGACATCTCTAACCGACTGAAGGGTTTGAGAATAATGGTGCTGAATACTGGAAACAAGACTGAGCTTGCACTCGGATACTGTACGCTCTATGGAGATATGGCTGGGGGGATTGGAGCGCTTGGAGATGTGAGCAAGCTTGAAGTCTATAAACTCGCGGAATATGTAAACAAGAGAGTGGCCAGAGAGATCATTCCCAAAAAAGTGTTTGAGAAGAAGCCGTCACCCGAGCTTAAAGAAGGCCAGTTTGATCCTTTTGACTTTGACATAGTCAGCCCGCTAGTCGACGAAATCATAGAGAATCGAAGAAGCAAAAGAGAGCTGATCGAGATGGGTTACCCGAAAGAAGTCGTTGAGGACACCTACATGCGGGTTAGAAATGCCGAATATAAGAGGCGACAGGCAGCTCCATGCATAAAAATCACTCCAAAAGCCTTCGGTATCGGGTGGAAAATGCCGATCGTGAACAAGTATAGCGGCTATGTATGATCTCGTTGGGTAAGCCTGAAGATTCTGCAATCTCTCTAACCTCGTCTTTATGAAAGCCTCTCAAAGGCTCTGAAAAACTCAAAACGGCCATCATAAGAGGAGATGTGTTGATAGTATATTCAGCGCCCAGAGGTCCGGGCTTCGCTGAGGTGACAAGATAATATAAACGCATAACTCGGCACATTATTACAAACCGCCTCTAAAGTAGAAGTAGTATCGGGGCGATGAACAGAGCAGTCATATTTGTCAATTTCATGAAGATGTTGAGCGACGGACCAGCAACATCCTTCAACGGGTCACCAACAGTGTCCCCAATTACAGCTGCAACATGTGTTGGCGTGCCGTTCATCCAGAACTTTCTTTCAATATGTTTCTTAGCATTGTCCCACATGCCGCCACCGAATGTGAAGAAAGGCGACAACAGAGAAGACATGCTCAATCCACCTAGAAGCATGGCGCCTAATGCGTACTTCCCCAGCAAAAGTCCGACAACGATGGGGGAAGCAATGGCCAACAGGCCAGGCGCAATCATCTGCTTAAGCGCATTCTTTGTGCCAATGTCCACGCAACGAGCGTAGTCTGGCTTGGCCTTGCCTTCAATTATGCCCGGATTCTCTCGAAACTGTCGCCTCGCCTCGTCCACTATTTGATACGCAGTCTTTCCAGTAGCTCCAATGGCCAGAGAAGAAAAAAAGAAGGGGAGAGCAGCTCCTAACAAAAGTCCCACAATAATGATGGGACTCAAAAGACTGAGGCTGACTAAGTAGAGCTTCACGATCTCACCATAAGTGACGAAGATCACCACCGTTGAAACGGTGCCGGACGCTGTGGCGAAAGCCTTTGTATAAGCCTTAGTAGTATTGCCCATGGCATCGAGCTCTTCCAGCACTCCGTTTTGCGTTTTCGTCCTCGACATCTGTGCTATACCCGCAGCGTTGTCACTTATAGGGCCAAAAGTGTCACTCGACATGATGATGCCTACGGCCAGGTCAGTTCCAATATTGGCTGCAACTATCCCGTAAAGGGAACCATTAGTTATTAGATAGGAAAAGAGAAAAGCCATCAGAACTAACAAAAGTGGCAAGAATGGACTCTGAAAGGCGTAAGACAATCCTGTTATAATGTTGATGGCTGCTCCGCGTTCAGAAGATTCCGCTATCTTTCTGACCGGTCTACCATTAATCCCCGTGTAATATTGCACGACTAAGCCAACCGCGAGACTAGCCACTAAGCCACTTGCCACAGCGTATAATAAAGTCACATCTTTTAGCAACACTATGGAAGAGAGAAATGCGCCTAGAATGCAAAAGATAGCGGTGGCGAAGAGACCAGTGTTGAAAGACATAATAGGTCTCATCCTTCTCAATGCTATGATAACGAAAACCCCAACTATTGTTGCCAAAATCCCTGAAGCTCCGAGCATCAAAGGAAACAGTAAAGCGTTTATTCCTAATGGGCTGAACAGCATGGAGCCCAGGATCATGGCGGTGATGTAGTCATCGCTTATGGATTCAAAGAGGTCGGAGCCTCTTCCTGCGCAATCGCCTACATTGT